>NZ_JAUBUC010000002.1:0-165878 GCF_036705285.1 Microcoleus sp. B4-C1
AACTGCGGGGGAATTTTCGGTTTCTGTTTCAGCCGAATTCATCTCGGAATTAGGAATTTCCGAAACAGTCGGATTTTTGTCTTCAAATGCGGGGGAATTTTCGATTTCTGTCTCAGCCGAAGTCGTCTCGGAATTGGGAATTTCCGAAACAGTCGGATTTTTGTCTTCAAATGCGGGGGAATTTTCGATTTCTGTCTCAGCCGAATTGGTTGTAGAAGTAGTATCGGGTTTTTTGTCTTCTAACTTAGTCTCAGTTTTTGGCGCAGCATAAGCTATCAATTCTTTAGCTTTCTCTGATGTACGCCAATCGGAGTTTTTGGCAATTACATCATCCATTGAAATGACTTTAGGGGTGGCGCCTTTGAGCGAAAAGATGATATCATTGTAATCAGCATCGCTCCCTTCCCCTATCCCCATATCTTCCATAACAAATATACTGCCCCCATTCACCGCACCGGCAATTTGTCCTGGTTTAAAAACATCGCTGGAATTAGCTGTCGCCATTGAGAATAAGGGTTTTTTGTCTCCATCAATTCCTGGATTGTCGTATACTTCTTGTATTGTGCCGTTGGGAACTAGGATGATACCAATTTCATCTCCTGGTGTCATTGCAAAGGTTTTAATTCCTCGGTATTCCCCGATATTGAAGTTGTTTTCTCCCTCGAAACTAGAGAATTTCGCTGCTTCTTTACTGTCAGAAATGGCGATATAACCGAGTGAGGAGTTGCTTAAAGCGCGTCTGGCTGCTTCTTTGATAAATGCTTCGGAATCGGGAACAAATTCTTGCATTCCTGTGAGGCTGATAATTGCTAGTTCTCCTTGATACGAGCCTCCGTCTGATAGGTAATCGAACACAATTTTACCTGTTTCGTCTGCTTGGAAAATGCCGGAGTCGAAAGAGATGTTATTGCGAGTTGCTGGCTTGGTTGTATCGCCTGTGATTGCGTCGGTTTGAGTGGTGGATGTTTGCGGTTCTTCGGCGATGCTGTTGGTTGTTGGTGTTGAATCTTTGTTGAGGATGAAGGCGTCTATCTCTGCTTGTTGGGGAGATATTTCTGGGCTTTTATCGAGGATTTGGTTGTTTGATTGTAATAGTTCAACGCTGGGGTTTGTGGAGGATGTTTCGTTAACTGTTAGGAGAGTTTTCGGGGCAGAAGAGTAATTATTGGTAGAATTTGCTAGTTGCAAGTCTTCTGCAATGTCGGGGATGACAGAAATATTGGCAGTTATTTTTGGGGTAGATGCTTCGATTGGTGACATGATTTAAACTTCGGTTTTTTGATGATGAAAGTGACTAAAATTATGCAGAAGTTGAGGATGTTAATCTTGAAAATTTCGCAAGCAAAGCGATTCCAGACGATGCTGGAATTTTGTTTTTTTATTGAGGACGGAAGCTGCGATATCGACAGGTGAAAACTTGCCGATGCGGCTGAAAAAAAAATGATGTGATGGAATAATTGGGTTGTTTTATTGCTACGAATACATTTGAGAATATCAGTAACTTTTATCGATCGCAAGCGGTGTTCGCCATCAGGAAGTAAACTTTATGAAAGCTTTAATCCACTTCCGTGTACTGAAGTGTCACGCTACGAATTGTGGGATGAGTGACAACTTTGGACTGGCGATCGCCCAACTAATTTTTCTGTTTGTTGTATAAAAAGTAACTTAATTTGTTCGCCAAATTACGAAAAAACCGATCGCAACAACAGTAAAGGCTTTGGAAACTAGGTTGTACAGTCCAGGACGCAGACACACTATATGTAGTGTGGTGCGATTCCTAATAATTACTAACGACCAATGACTGAGGACTTCGCCTAAGTGAAGCCTAATATATGCCAAAATACGGACGAAATGTGCTATCTGTAGAAGACGAAAGCAGCCTTGACGAAATTTAAAGTCCCATGTTGAATGCGAACGGGAGCATATTGGCAGACAATCGATCGGCCGCGTCGCAGTGGGCGCAAGAAGCTTTAGGGCTTCCCGAAGTTCAAGTACAAGCGCGTTTGCGGGGAAACCACCTGCACATTTTGTGCGAAGCAGCGCAGTGTCCGTCTCAAGAATTGGTGACGGCGAGATTTACCAGCGCCCTCGAACACACTGATTTAACGCAACTGCTGCCCGATCGACCTAAAATTTACCAGTTGTTTCTGTGCGGCCGCAAAATCGGTTCCCGACAAAATGACTGGACAGTCCGGCTCGATTGCAGCAGTCCCAAGCAACAGCAACAGCCACAGCAACCGGAACCAAAAGTTGCCGAAGTGCCGCCGCCAGCGACTTCCCCCGACGAACCGCCAGCAAGCCCTAAAAGAGGCGGATTTTTCGGCAGATTTAAGAATGACAACCGCAAAGTCAAACAGACACCAAAACCGATAGAAACAGTCGCGCAACCGCCGCAAGTACGGGAAGAACTGGATTTTGACGCCGACAGTCTGCCCGTCGCCTCCCGCATTGAATACCCAGAAGCTTTTGAAACTTCCCCCGTGACGATCGACACTTCGGCTGCTGCGACGCGGGAAGCCGTCGGTTCCGCCGTTCCCCCGCAGCAGAAAGCCAACCGTGGCGCAGTGGCTTTGATTCAATCCCCCCAAGCTGACTCAGGCGAGGGCGATCGCGATGGAACATTAACGGTTTCGCCGGAAACGTTGGCGCGCCGGGGCTATCCAGATGCGATCGCCAGCTATCTCAGCGAAATCCTCGGCCCGATGGGAGTTTCGGTGAAAGTAAGCATTCGCGAAAAAGAACTCAAAAGCAGCCTAGAAACCCAGCCGGTGAATGGGCCGGAAAATATCAAGCCCAAAGAACGCCGGCTGCTGGTGCTGTGCGAGTCAGCTTACAGCCCCGACCCCTCATTGCTGGCCGAACCCATCGCCGGCAGGCTACGGAAACTGCAACTAGAGGATTTCCGCGAAGCCGTGATCGCCAGCCAAGTCAGCGGCGAAGCGAAACCGGACTGGCTGCTGCGGGTGGATTTGACTTCGCCCGACAAAATTCTTAAGGAATGGGCTAGGTGGGGAGACGTACAGTCGATCGCCAAACTGCTAAACCAACACTTGGCTGCATCGAGAGTCGAAGTGCGGGCTACCCTCAAAGAAGCAACCCTCCACCTGTTTTGCAGCAAAACTGCCAAAAAAGGACAAAAGCCTAAACGGCAAGAATACCCCGACAAGCAGCAAACCACCGACACGATCGCCCCTTTGTTAGCCTCCTTTGCACCCCAAGGCATCCGCGCAGCTACTATCTACGGCGTAGAACCAGCCAAGGACTCTCAGGCGGCGCCGGAGTCCCCCGTGTGGATAGACTGGGTGGACTTGCCTGCCGCCCACCACCCCGACTTGGCTGCAAACGCTAGAACGCTTGCAGTTGAGGGCGACCAATTGGCTCTGACTTTTTTATTGAACAGGTTGCTCAACCCCAATCTCAGACGCAAGCTGGAAACAGGAGGGATTCGGGCTGTCGTGCTGCAAAAAGCCAACGTGCTGCACGTCATGACAGAAGCTCTGACTTGCCCTTCTCAGTCGAAGATAGGCCCGCCGGTGGCGAAATTTTTGCGACAGTTACAAATTCCGGGAGTGGCAGGGGTGCGAGTCTACGGACGGCGCGCGGGCCAGAAGCTGCCCCTGTGGCGCTACGCAATCGACCTCAGAACCGCTGTTGACGAAGAATCAGCGACGGCACCCGCACAGGCTCCCTCCCAAGTGGCTGTGTTGGAAAAGGAACCGGTGCCGGAGTTTGCGCCGGCGGAGGATGGGAGTTTTTCGGGTTTGGGCGACAATTTGGTGTTCGATGCTCCGACGCCCAACTCCTGGCGGCCCCGCTTCAAAATCAGACTCCCCGGATACAATCTGGGCGAGCAGTTAGTTCAAGCTGCGGTGCAACCGCTTGTCGCTTCGGGTTTGTTTGTTCCCAACGATGGTTTATCCACGAATGCTGCTGCGCCGGGTGGCGTGAGAGCCGATCGCGCGGCGGGAATGGCTTTGATTTGGGCGATCGCCGGCTGTCTGCTGACTTTCAATACCGATTGGATCCTCGGTCAATTTCTGCAATCTGCGACGGTCAGTCAAGCTCCTAGTGCCTCCGAAGTTTGCAGCGGCCCAAATTGTCAACATTCAGCTCCCAAGGCTTTAGGCGACGTTACAGCCAGACTTCCGAACGAAACCGCGAACCCCGTTCCCCCTTCTGGGGAGGTGAATTTGCCTCGAATTCCGTTGCAACCGTCGCCGGAAGCGAACCAGCAAGAGGCTTTCAATGGCTCTGGGTTTACGAAACCGGGAAATACTAGCGTTCCTGTAGCTGATGTTTCTGCTCCTCCGGTGTTCCCAACTTTGAGGAGCGAGCAGCTTGACGATCAGATAGCGCGCTATCAAGAGTACATCCACCTGCACAAAAAACCGCCGGATATTTTAATTGTCGGTAGTTCGAGGGCGCTGCGGGGCATCGATCCGGCGGTTTTGGAAACAGCTTTGGCAGCTTCGGGCTATCCGGGGCTGAGGGCTTACAATTTTGGAGTTAATGGAGCTACTCTCCAAGTTGTAGATTCGATCGTCCGCCGGATTTTGCCGCCGCAACAACTGCCGAAATTGTTGGTGTTGGCTGACGGGGCGAGGGCTCTCAACAGCGGGCGGCCGGATTTGACTTTTAGTGCGATCGCTTCTTCGGAAGGTTACAGGCAATTGAGCCGGGGTAGTTTTCTGATCCCCACCAATCAATTAGAATCCGAAACATCGAAAGAAAGCGCTAACAATCCGGTGGCGACTGCGACTGAATTGGTGAACAATTTGGGACAAGCTCAAGCTAATGTTCAGCAAGTGGTGAGTCAAAAGTTGGTGGAGGGTTCTGCAACTTACAAAAAGCGCGATCGACTTAAAGGGTTTTTGCGATCGATCGTTAATCCCTCAGCCCCTGTTGCAACCGACAGCCCCCAAACCGCAGCCCTGGGTGAACAAACAAGGGAAAATAATGCCCAGCCAACTGCTGTGAGTAAACCAGTCAGCGAGTATCAACCAAATGGCTTTTTGCCGATCGATATACGCTTCAATCCCGAAACTTACTTTCAGAAACACCCGAAAGTATCTGGTTATTACGACTCCGACTATCAAAATTTTAAATTGGTAGGCGAACAAGCTCTAGCACTCAAAAATCTGATCGAATTTACCAAAGTTCGCAACATCAATCTGGTGTTTGTGAATATGCCTCTGACTGAAGATTATTTAGACCCGGTGCGGACAGGTTACGAACAAGAATTCCGGCAATATATGCAAGAATTAGCAGCTCAAAGCGGACTAATTTTCCTAGATAAGAGTTTATTGTGGCCCCAGGCGCGGGAATCTTTTTCCGACCCCAGCCACCTCAACCGTTACGGTGCTGTTGCAGTTTCTAAGCGGTTGGCTCAAGATCCCATGATTCCCTGGCCAGCGCAACAATAGTTCTAATTTTTGAGCTTTGAGTTATTTTAGATGTTAAATGCTCCTCAGATGTTGCACCATTGTCAAGAACCGGCTCTTCGGCTCGTTCCACAAAGAGTGAGTTTTCTTCTTGTGGAACAGGCCGGAAAGCCTGTTCCTAAACAAGTAATATCAGGTTCGGTTAAATAGATATAATTCCTGTAGGGGCGGGTTCACCAATAATAATTCCCTAAAATTGACAATCTCATAAACCCGCCCGGTCGGTTCTTATAAGCAATTAACCGAACTTGATATAATTGAGAATGGTGCAAGATGTGAGATGCTCCCAACATTGCGAGTGCGGCTCGACTATCTCAAAACTATTCTTTCCTGCGGCTAAATACTGAAAATGAAAAGATTGATATTTCCTGAAAATAGCAAAAATACACAGATAAAAAATCCTAGAAAAAATCTGCCTTTGATATTTTTTATATTATCTTTAGCATTTTTCTGTTTCAGTTTGTATAAAGGTTTCTTTTTACCATTAGCTTTATCATCTGGGCCGCCCAGCAACGAACCAAGTACCGAACAGCAAACTCTGGCACCCTTTGAAGAGGTTGTCAAAGACGCGAAAAAGTTAGAGGGACTATTTACTCTTTACCGCAATCAAGCAACTGATAAAGTATATCTGGAAATTAAACCGCAACAACTCGACAAAAAATTCCTGTGCTTTGTGACATTGGCATCGGGTTTGGGGGAAGCGGGCATTTTGAGCGGAATGCCGATCGGCGATTTCTTGTTTCAACTGCGGCGCGTCCAAAATAACGTGCAGTTTGTGATACCAAATATAAATTTTCGCACAAGTCCGGGCGACCCGCAAGCAGGTTCGGTAGCACGGGGATTTAGCGAGTCGATTCTCTATTCTTTGCCTCTCAAAAGCATTCATCCGCAAAGACAAACTCTGCTAATCGATTTAGGCGATTTGCTGATGAGCGACAAACGCGATTTACCAGGGGTAAAAGCGATTTTGCCGATGCTTTTGGGCGCTTCTTACTCGATCGATGCAGACAAGTCTTCTTTTAAAGATGTTAAAGCGTTTCCGCTGAATGTGGAGATTGCTTCTGTCTATGGTTTTTCTAGCGATAATGACAGTGAAGTTAACTATTTACCTTCGATTCCTGACAGTCGGGCTTTTAACCTCCGCATTCACTACAGTTTCTCGGAAGTGCCGCTAAATAACGGCTATCGGCCCCGACTTGCGGACGAGCGAGTGGGCTATTTCCTCACAGCATATAAGGACTTTTCTGACAAGAATAGCCGGGAGCCTTTTGTGCGCTATATCAATCGCTGGCATTTGCAAAAGCAAATCCCGACGGCGCCGATGTCGCCTCCGGTTCAGCCGATCGTCTTTTGGATTGAAAATAATGTGCCTACCGAATACCGAAACGCAATCCGCGAGGGCGTTTTGGTGTGGAACAAAGCTTTTGAAAAGGCAGGTTTTACTGAGGCAATTCAGGTCAAACAAATGCCGGACAATGCTAAATGGGACCCGGCTGATGTTCGCTACAATACTATCCGCTGGTCGAGTTCTTTTGAGCCTCAGTTTGCCGGCATCGGGCCGTCTCGCACTAACCCGCTGACGGGGGAAATTTTGGATGCTGACATTCTGTTGGATGCTAATGTTGTCCGGGAAATCAAACAGGGTTATCGGTCTTTGGTGGAACAAAATAGATCGCTATCTAAGAGTTTTCAAGGGCGAAACGGTTCTAATACCAATCCCTGTCAGTTTGGGATGTATTCTCGCTATTTGAAGGTGCTAGAAAATGGGGATTTAGGAAAAAGCAGCGGGGAAAATGCTCAAGGTGGAATTGCTGATGATTTGCCGACTTTGGTAGAAAGATACCAAGAGCAAAAGCGATCGTCTTTATCGCGGTTGATGTCGAGTTCGGATATGTGTTTTGGGTTGGAATCGAACCGCCAGTTTGCGATGGGGGCAATGTCGATCGATTTGTTGGAAAATGCAGCGCCTAGCAGTGGGACGATTGACAATTATGTGAATGAATATATCCGATTTTTGACAGCCCACGAAGTCGGTCACACTCTCGGTTTGAGGCACAATTTTCACGGGAGTACGATGCTGCAACCGGAGGATTTGAACAATACTCAGGTAACTCGGACGCAAGGTTTGGTAGCGTCGGTGATGGATTATGTGCCGATTAATTTGGCACCTGCCGGAACTGTGCAGGGCGACTATTATCCAACGATTGTAGGGCCTTATGACGATTGGGCGATCGAGTATGGTTACAAGGTGATTGGCGGCCGGGACCCGAACAGCGACTTACCCACGCTGCAACAAATTGCCAGCCGCGGTGCGGAACCCCAATTATCTTACGCGCCGGATGAGGATTCTTTTGATATTCTCGATCCGGCTGCAAATACCTTTGATCTCAGCGCCAATATGCTGAGGTATTCGCAATGGCAATTGGATAATGCTAGGGCGATGTGGAAGCGTTTGGAAAAGCGAATTCCGGTTGGGGAAAACGGTTATAACGAACTGCGGGTGATGTTTGATTCGGTGTTCGGGTATTATGTTCAGCAGGTGATGAATGCTACTTTGTATGTGGGGGGACAGTCGTTTAGTCGGATTCGCCCTGGAGATACTAATGCGAAGTTGCCGTTTGTGCCGATCGAACTTTCTGTGCAGCGAGAAGCATTAGCAACCCTTGAAAAGTACGTTTTTGCGCCGGATGCGTTTAGTTTTGCGCCGGAATTGCTGAATAAATTGGCGCCTTCGCGCTGGGAACACTGGGGAAGTCCGGCTTTGGTGTTTCCTCTAGATTACCCGATCGGCGATCGAATTACTTTTTTGCAGCGGTTTGTGTTGCGGGTTTTGCTATCTCCGACGCGCTTGGCGAGGCTGCGGGATGCGGAGTTAAAATCAGCGCCGGAAACTGCTTTGAGGTTGCCGGAAGTGTTGAATACTGTGCAAAAGGATATCTGGCAAGAGGTTTTGCAGCCGGAAAAGAAGATGCAAATTCCAACTTTTCGGCGTTCTTTGCAGCGGGAACATTTAGCAATTTTGATCGGAATGGTGCTGCGAAAAACGAATGTTCCAGAGGATGCGCGGAGTTTGGCTTGGTACGAGTTGCGGCAGTTGCGGGAGGGTTTGAGCAAGAGTATTCGGAATTTGGATCGGAATGCGGATGCTTATACGCGGGCTCATTTGGAGGAAACGCGCGATCGAATTTCTAAGGTTTTGAATTCGCAAATTCAGTCGAATTAACTGGGGGGTTCAGAAACCGGGTTTTTGAGGAAGATATTTCGTGGCCACCCCCAGATTCGATAAAAAACCCGGTTTCTTTGGTGGAAGTGCGTAATTCCTGACTTATTAATTGGGTGTTTCTATCTGCAATCAAAAATTATGACTACAGATACTTCAAACAAACATCACCTTCGATTGGCGTTATTTTGGGCATTACTGGGGAGTCTGGCAGCGTTGGCATTATTTCCTTATGCGCTGTCTCTGAATCCAGCAGTTAGGCAAGTGCCTACACCGTTACCTGTTATAGCTATTGCGTCCGCCCTTCAAACTGGACTTCTTTTGATTCTCCTGAATTGGATTGGACTGCGCCTCGGTAAATCGATCGGACTTGATACGCCCATAGCTCGTGCTTTGGTATATCGACAGCCTGTTCCCACTCTTTCTAAATCTGCTATCAAAACGGCACTGATAGTCGGTGGCGTTGGTGGCATCGTCTTAATTGGATTGAGTTTAGGGTTTGAACCTTGGATGCCTCCAATGGCTTCAACAACTGCGTTAAAAATTGACCTCTGGAAACGCATATTAGCTTCCTTCTACGGAGGCATCACCGAAGAACTCTTGCTGCGACTGTTCGGTATGACATTGATGGCGTGGCTACTTTGGAAGATTTTTGAGCGAGACAAACTGCAACCCTCTACATGGATTTTTTGGCTGGCAATTGTGGCGGCGGCAATATTGTTTGGTGTGGGTCATTTGCCTGCCGCTGCCAATCTCTGGGGGCTAACCCCAATCGTCATTTTCCGAACGATTGTGCTCAATGCCCTCTTAGGGATTCCCTTTGGTTTTCTTTACTGGCGTTGGGGATTAGAATATGCTATGTTATCTCATTTTTTGGCCGACTTGGTACTGCACGGAATTGGAGGAAGTTAGCAAGAGATGCAAACAATGCAATGGTACAACGAACCTTTACAATGGCATGAGGATAACGATGTTATCTACATTACCGCCGGCGCGAAGACTGACTTTTGGCGCCAAACTCATTACGGATTCATTCGCGATAACGGCAACTTTTACTACCGTCAAGTCTCAGGCGACTTTACAGCCGAAGTCAAAATTACTGGTTGCTATCGATCGCTCTACGATCAAGCAGGATTGATGATTCGAGAGAGCGAAAATATCTGGCTAAAGTGCGGCATTGAGTTTGTTGAGGGAGTGCAAAACGTGAGTGCGGTTGTGACACGAGACTATTCCGATTGGTCTGTTATGCCGCTGGAAGTGCCGCCTGTTTCCCTGTGGCTGCGGGTAAAGCGCCGAGCTGAAACGGTGGAAGTGCAATACTCGTTGAATGGGTCAGACTATTCAATGATGCGACTGGCATATCTAACTGAGTCACCAATCGTTCAAGTTGGGTTAATGTGTGCGGCTCCCCAAGGTGAAGGCTTTGCAGTCGAATTTGAAGGCTTTAAGCATAGTAAGCTGATCTAATAATGTGGATGGTAAAAAAACGATTTCTGCGCCACTCCATATATAAAATTAAAATTAGGGGTAAGTGCTTTTCACTTACCCCTACCATTTTTTTGGCGCTTTTTAACTTACTAAAAAATCTAGCAATAAATCACCACAAAAGCGACGCCATTTATGCTAGAAATATTTGTCGATGTTGAGGGTCAAAATCATAAATGCTCCGAGCAAATGACCTGCGCTCATGCAAGCCAGAAATGCCGGTACGCTAACATTGTTGAACAAAGACGGGAAGGGCAAAGGCATTTTTGGCCCGACGTGGGGATACCAAATTCGGCGACTGAGAACTAGCAATGCTAAGATATTGCAAACAAACATCACTATTGGTTTTTGCCAATTTCCTGATGCTGTGTCAGCCAGGGTCGATTCTACTACTGCCAGTAAATTTGAGTTAATCATCGTTGATGCTCCTATTTTTCATAAATTATCAGAAATGCTTGATGAGATTTTTTGCCAAAAATACAGCAGGGGCGATCGCCCTTACGCAATAAATATCTGTTGCTATTAATATTCACCGCGCCAGCTACAGCGCCCCCACCCGTAATCGTCGAATCACAGCAAGAAGTCTTTTAATGCCATTCAAAAGTAACGAAAGATACAAAGGGACCAAACCATACTCGCTGCCATTTGTAACTTTTAGCCTGTCTGGCAGTGGCGGCATTTACTCACGCTGCCAGACAGGAAACACACCTACTCATTACTGAGCAATGTAGGTAGGCAGAAAGTGGAGAATGTCGCGCAGAACGCTAAATCCAGCAGCATCCCAGAGCAAATAAGCTAAGAAACCGATCATCGCTAAGCGACCGTTCCAAAGTTCTGCTTGTGGGTTGAAGCCAAACAAGAAGGCATTCCGATCTTTGCCGTTGTAAGCATTAGCTGTAGGAGGCAGGTTAGTAGGACGAGTTTCCATGTTTTTACATTCCTTAACAATGTTTCGCTTCTCATGGTAGCGGCCTAATTTCTGCTTTGCTATCTGTCTCTAGGCCCAAGATACACACAAGTCTAAAGGAGGATTTGGAAACGGAAAAAAAAATGTTAAGTTTTGTTTCGCGAGATTTTTCAGCGATCGCCTGTATCTGTAGATACTAAATACAAGTGCAAGTTGAGATTGCTGCTGTGACAAGCCCGATCGCGCTGCCGCGACAAAAAACGGCGCTTTTGACTCGTCAGTAGATTTGAGATTTGAGATTTACTCTACAGATGAATCTGGAAGCTCTAAAATTTTGGCAGACTCACGACTGTTGTCGGAAAGCAAGTATCCGTTTTTGAGCTCGCTCAGACTGAATCCGCGAAATCCTAGAAGCAAGAAAATTTAGTAAATTTAAACTCAAAAGCCGAACACATAGCGCGGGAGTTAATTAAAATAGGAGATAAACAGATCGATCGGGAGAAACAGTTATCGAAACCATCTACGGCCATCTTCAAGGTTTAAAGTCCAGCCAGCTCAAGCAACTCGAAAAGCTGTACCACCAGCGACTACCGGGCGATCGCATCACCACTGCAGAATTCGCCCAGCGCGTCGCCGCCATCAGCACGGAAATAGACAAACCAATCTGCACCTACATCAACCGCCGTGGACAAGTAATTCGCGTCGGCGTGGGTTCACCGCGGCAAACCCAGATTGCACCCTTAGAATTACCCCGGTATGGGGGAGGTCGCCTCAGCGGCATTCGCTGCATCGCTACCCACCTAAAGCCAGAAACCCCAAGCGAAGCAGCCCTCACAGCAATGGCAATTCAGCGCCTGGATGCCCTGGTTTGGCTGACACTGACGGGGGGAGGATTTCAGCGTCGGGGGGGCGGTGCGACTGGTTACATCCAAGAAACTTATCTCGCTCACCTGATACCCCAGGGAGATCAGCCCAATTTTGAGTTCTCTGTTTTGAGCGCTCAGTTAGAACCAGATTCAACTGATGAAATAGAAGAGCCTTCAATTCCAAAGTCACTAATTCAAACTCCACACTTTCCCTGGAAAATATCAGAACCGCTGAATTTGGAAGAACTCGCCGACCAAGATTTTCTGGATTTGGTGGAAGGGCTCGAAGCAGAGTTTCAAGCAGAGTTTGTCGCTAAGCAGGTCGATGCAGACCAAGACAAAGTGCTGCTGGTAGGTGTAATGACTCAGCACATGACTCAGTTGGAGTTTGAGGACGGGCTCGCAGAAATCACGCGGCTGGTTGAAAGCGCCGGCGGTCAGGTTCTGCAAACAGTGCGCCAAAAACGATCGCGCCCCCATCCGCAGACAGTGGTCGGCGAAGGCAAAGTTCAGGAAATTTCCCTCACCGCTCAGACGATTAGCGCTAACCTCGTGGTATTCGATCGCGACCTGGCACCCGCACAAATACGTAACTTGGAAACTCAGATAGGTCTTCGCGTTGTCGATCGAACAGAGGTAATTCTCGACATCTTTGCCCAAAGAGCTCGATCGAGCGAGGGTAAACTACAAGTCGAACTCGCTCAGCTAGAGTATGCCCTGCCCCGGCTCAGAGGTCGCGGTCAGGCAATGTCGAGACAGGGTGGTGGCATCGGTACCAGAGGCCCAGGGGAAACCAAGCTAGAAACCGAACGGCGGACGATCGCCAAACGCATTTCTCGATTGCAGCAAGAAGTAAATCAACTGCTGGCGCACCGCTTCCGGCTGCGGCAGAACCGCCATCATCACGATGTACCCTCAGTGGCGATCGTTGGCTACACTAACGCCGGTAAATCTACTCTGCTCAACCTGCTCACAAATTCCGAAGTCTATGCCGCCGACCAGTTATTTGCCACCCTCGACCCCACAACTCGACGGTTGACCATTCCTGGCACTGTCACTAGGGAACCGCTATCGATCGTCCTCACAGATACAGTGGGCTTTATTCGCGAACTGCCTCCTGCCTTGATCGACGCTTTCCGGGCTACCCTCGAAGAAGTCACTGACGCCGATGCTTTGCTGCACCTCGTCGATCTCTCCCATCCCGCGTGGCAGAGCCAAATTCGATCGGTCATGAATATTTTGACCGATATGCCCGTAACTCCCGGCCCAGCCCTTGTAGTCTTTAACAAAATAGATGCCGTAGATGGAGAGACTCTCGCCCTCGCCCGAGAAGAATTTCCTCAAGCAGTATTTATTTCGGCCGCCAAAGGTTTGGGGATGGAAACTCTCCGCGACAGACTAGCTCAGCTCATTCAATACGCCCTCTACCCTCGGTAAATACTTAAATATTCCTTTTGAATAGTTGACATGGGGGAATATACGTACATATACTGAGGACAGATTTAGTCGAAATATGAGATGATAAAAGAGTAGTCAGATTGTGCATGGCAAAGTACAATACAGCAGCTCTATTTGGCGAGCGGTTAAATAATTAATTCCCGGAGGCCGCGGTCAAGGTAAAAAGACTCTTTGTTAATGGCTGTAAGGGCTGTTGGTTCAGAGGTAGCAAAAAGATGTTGCTTAACTGTTGCTTAACTGTTGCTTAACTGTTGGTTAACTCTGTGCAAACTACCTGTCTGTGCAAACCTCTGTGCAAACCACGGTACGGGATGTCAAGGTAAAAGAGAATAATTTTATTAAAGTGTTTGGGCACTTACCTCAAGCGCTATACTATCTTTTACAGACGTCCGCGAGAGAATACATCTTATTGATTGTAAATTGATTGTAAGATTGATTGTAAGAACTCTAAAATCCTTGCCCGTCGTACAGCGCTAATCTCTAGGACTATTTCTATTTTTCGATTTTACCACTGTTTAACTAAATAGTTATGTGTACGCCACTGGCAAAACTAGCAATTGGACTCTCTGCCACAATGGCAACAGCGTTTTACTATCTAGCTGCCGCCCCTCCGGCAGCTGCAGTAGATGTCTGCGGTCCGGGAAATTATTCTACTGCCTGTGCCCCCCCGCCGGCACCCACCCCAACGGCATCGGAGAGCCCATTGGCGACCCAGCCCCGTTTGTCCCAAATATACAGAACTACACCTTCGAGAAATGCAACTTCTATTCCGGAACCGGGTACTGCGATCGCAGTCCTACTGACAGGTGCAGGTATGATATGTTCCTGCAGAAAGCGAAACAATCAGGTTGGTCCGCAGCGCTAGGCAGGCTGATGACCAACCTGTTTGCCTTTAAAATGTCTCCGTTTTTTTTAAGCGAGGATATTTGTTTACTTAAATTTATATAAAAAATAAAAAGTTGTATAAAAAATAACTTGACACCTAGCTTGTGCGCTGCAAATAGAGCCAGATTGGGAATGAAGAAAGCGATAGCGACTTCAGTCAATCGATTTTAGATTTTAGATTTGAGATTTTAGAGGCGACCCCACGGATAAATGCTCTTTCTTGAGGATTTTCGATTTTCGATTTGGGATTGATTCCACGGATAAATCACGTGGCGGGTACCACCTTTGAAATTCCTGGTCAGGGTAAAAACAAGGAAGAAGGCAAATGCACTTCCTGGCAAGGGTTTTAGCAATGAATAACCTCCGGTGCAACAGATAAGGTTGCTATATGTTGCTATATATAATAAAAATTAAAATATAAAAATTAAAATAAGATTGGTTAAGATCAATGCTTCGCACAGTTTTTGAGAACCCACCGTATAATAAGGGTTTCAAGGCTCCTAGGCAAGTTTGCTACCAACGAAAAATCGAGGGTTTCAGCCTAGGAAGTAAAAAAAGTCCGCACTAGGGTTAAGATTAAAATTAAAAAATATTGTTATTGTTTGAGCGTCCCATGACCCCTAAAGTAGAAATTTACACTTGGAGAACCTGCCCGTTTTGCATTCGTGCCAAAGCACTGCTGAAACGAAAAGGGGTTGATTTCACAGAGTACGCGATCGACGGAGATGAAGCGGCACGGGATCAAATGAGCGATCGAGCCCACGGAGGTCGCACCCTGCCCCAGATATTTATTAACGACCAACACATAGGCGGCTGCGACGACATCCACCAACTCGATACTCAAGGCCTGCTAGATCCGCTGCTAGCAGCAAAATGAGGCATTCCCTGTGGAATTTTCAATTAGCCCAAATTTTTAGGCGACCAATTCTTAATTTTAACTGACAATGAAATTTGCATTCATCATCGATCCCCTCGCGCGACTAATTCCAGGACACGATACCAGCGTAGCGCTGATGGAGGCAGCTCAAGAGTTGGGTCACGAAGTCTGGGCGACTCAAGCCAACGAATTAAGCGTCATCGGCGGCAAAACCTGGGCAATGCTCAGTCGGGTAGCCCTCACCCCAGTAAAAGTGGTAGAGGGACGCTGGGAGGCGGCTGAGGCTTGGTACCAGGTAGAACAGCCTACTTTGCAGCCTCTGGAAGCAATGGACGCTGTATTTATGCGGACAGATCCCCCAGTCAACATTCCTTACCTTTACGCTACTTACCTTCTAGATGGCATCGATCCGGCTAAAACTTTGGTAGTTAACAGTCCCAAAGGATTGCGGGCGGCGAATGAAAAGATGTATGCTTTGCAATTTGAGGGAGCGATTCCTGAGACAATTGTTTCTCAAAACAAGCAGGTAATTCGGCACTTTGTCGAGAAAAAAGGAGCAGCAGTTCTTAAACCCTTGGGCGGCAAAGCTGGCGAGGGGATTTTGTTTTTGGAAGCGGACGATCGCAATCTTAACTCCCTGGTCGAAATTAGCACTCAACAAGGGCAAATTCCAGTGATGGTTCAGACTTATCTGCCGGAAGCCAAAGAGGGAGACAAGCGGATTATATTGTTAAACGGCAAGCCGATCGGTGCTATCAACCGCATTCCCACCGGAAATGAATTTCGCGGCAACATGGCCGTCGGCGGCCGAGTCGCAAAAACCGAAATTACCGATCGCGAACTGGAAATTTGTGCTCAGTTAGAACCAGTGCTGCAACGGGACGGACTGTACTTTGTCGGCATTGATATTATTGGCGGTTATCTCACAGAAGTTAATGTCACCAGCCCTACAGGTATCAGAGAAATTGACTTGTTTGACGGCGTTAGTTTGGGCAAACAAGTAATTGAATGGGTGGTTAGTCATTAGTCATTAGTCATTAGTCATTAGTCATTGGTTAGTCGTTATTAGTTATTGCTTATTTACTACTAATTAGCAATGACCAATACCCAATACCCGATGCCCGATGCCCGATGCCCGATGCCCAATTCCCAATTCCAAATTCCCAATTCCAAATTCCAAATTCCCAATTCCAAATTCCAAATTCCAAATTCCAAATTATTAAATTATGTCAAAAATTGGCGTTGCAGTAGTCGGTACAGGTTTCGGTCAAAAAGTACACATTCCCGGATTCCAGGCCCATCACCGGACAGATGTTGTCGCTGTTTACCACCGGAATTTAGACAAAGCAAAGGATCTCGCCTCTACCCACAATATCCCCTACGCTTGCGACTCGATCGCCGATATAGTAGCCATCCCAGAAGTAGCGGGAGTCAGCATTTCCACACCGCCCTTTTTGCATTATGAAATGGCAAAAACCGTCTTGGAAGCAGGCAAGCATTTATTATTAGAAAAACCCACAGCCCTGACAGCAAATGAAGCCAGGGAACTTTACCGATTGGCAAACAACGAATCTCAAACCGATTTTAAAAATGGTGGTTCGAGAGCAATTGCCACAATGGACTTTGAGTTTCGCTTCATCCCCGCATGGCAAATGCTAGCAGAATTATTGGCAGCAGAATATGTGGGAGAAAAGCGTTTAATTAAGATTGATTGGCTGGTTTCGAGCCGCGCTGATGCGAGTCGCCCCTGGAATTGGTACGCGCAAAAAGAGCGAGGCGGCGGCGTTTTGGGCGCGACAGGTTCTCACGTTTTTGATTATATTAGCTGGCTGTTCGGCGCGCCCCAGAGGCTTTCTGGGCAATTGATTACAGGAATTTCGCGGCGGCCAGATCCGAATGATTCGGGAAAATTAAAATTAGTTGATGCAGATGATTCTTGCACGTTGATGTTGGAATTAGCTGGGGGAACTCCTTGCCAAGTTTGTTTGAGTTCTGTTACGTATCAAGGGCGGGGACACTGGGTGGAAATATACGGGAGTAAGGGTACGTTGGTGTTGGGAAGCGATAACCAGCAAGATTACGTCCACGGATTTCGCTTGTGGGGTTCCCAAGGTGGAGAACCTTTAGCTGAAATCAAAATTCCTCAAAGATTGGAGTTTCCTCAAGTTTATCCAGACGGGAGAATTGCACCCTTTATTCGAGTAGTAGATAGGTGGGTTGAAGCAATAGATGCCGGTAAATCCTTGATACCGTCCCTCAGAGAAGGGGTTTACTCGCAGTTGTTGATGGATTTGACCCAGGAGTCGAATGCTACGGGGACTTGGGTAGATTTACCGAGTATTGATAAATTTTTGGGCACTAAGTAAAAACTCCCAAAGCAATCTCTCGCACTCGATCGCACCCCAAACCCGATAAACTACAAATAGAGAAACTCAATCCCACCCTATATCCAGAGTCGGTAGTTGTCAGTAACTCAGGGCTAAAGCCACTGAGCTTGTAAGAAATTACAAGTTGTTCTGACCAGACCCCTCTCAGGAGGAGACGTTATTCAGGTCACGATACCGGAGAATGCGACGCCAGTTTTCCGCTCTGTCATCTGCAATTAAACAGTTTTAAAGTCACTGAAACAGTGTTGCAGGTCTAACAAGCCTTTATAACCAGGTCGAGGCGAACATTACCCGAAAGGGATTCGGAGACAACCATATCTCCACAGAGGGGCAACCATACCCCTCTAACCCCGAAAGGGGATTCAAGGCGGTTGAAACCGCCGAGTCGTTTTCCTCTCAGGACTAAAGTCTCTGAGCTTCCCACTTACCGAGTGTTTTTTGTGAATGGCGCGCCCTGAAAGTCCTTGCCTCAGTATAGCGATCGCTCGCCTGAGAACCTCTGGGGCAAACCATTTTGCCACTTGGGTTCTACAAGCTCCCTATCCCAGCGGGTACGTTCACCACGATTGTATGTGGCCCGATACCCTCTCCCAATCATGGAAAGCTTGGCAGGAAATGTTTTCGCCCTCCGGGACAATTCACGAATTGCCCCTAAATCCTGATGGCAGTTTGGTCTCGCCGGAAAACAACCAGAATATACTGGCAGAAACTGAACAACGAATACCGACGCCCTCTGTGCCCCTCCACCTCGGTCAAGGGGGGTGGGGCGACAAGGGGGATCAGCATCCGCCTCGGCCACCGGCAAGCTACAGCAGTCGCCTGATGCAGCATTTGGGGATTAATCTTTGGCAGTGGCTGTTTGAAGGGCCGATTCAGGGTAGTCTGCAGGAAAGTAAAGGTATCGCGATCGGGCAAAATCTACCCCTGCGAGTGCGCGTAGACTTGCGCGAACCGTATTTAATTGCTTTACCTTGGGAAATTATGCAGCCTCAAGCTGGTCAACCAGCAATTTCTCTGTCGCAGCAATTGCTTTTTAGCCGCACTACCAGCAATGTTGAACCTTTGCCACCCCTGCATCCTGCGGAGTCGCTCAACATTTTGCTAGTTTTGGGACAAGCAGAACCAGGCGGCGGTGCTAATTCTCAATTTTCCAACAGTAATAACGGTCATTTGCAGTTGGGAGAAGAAGCACTCGCCCTAGCTGGCATTCTGGAAAGTGCTTTTCAAACCGACGACAGCGGCAAATATTTTGACATCAGCGTTCCGACTCGCGTCGATACTCTGATCGAACCTACTCCGGCGGAACTCATTTCTCGGCTGGAAACGCAAGCTTACAACATTCTGTTTTACGCCGGCCACGGGATACCGGGCCCCGACGGCGGTTTGCTGTTTTTGGGGCCGGAAACGGCGATTAATGGCACTGAACTGGCTCAAGTATTAGTTCGGTGCCGCGTGACTCTGGCGGTGTTTAATGCCTGCTGGGGAGCTCAGCCGGCGGTGGAGAGGTGGCACTCAACTAACGGCCAGCAACAGGCGATCGCCCGCAGCAGTTTGGCTGAGGTACTGATCCATCACGGGGTGCCTGCGGTGTTGGGGATGCGGGACTCGATCGCCGATCGTGAGGCCCTGAGTTTTATCCAAACTTTTGCCCAAGCTTTGGCCGGACGGATGTCGATCGATCGGGCAGTTGCCGTCGCCCGACAGCAGCTACTAACGCTTTACAAGTTCAATCAACCGGCTTGGACGCTGCCTGTGCTGTATATGCACCCTGAGTTTGACGGTCAGCTAACTGAGCCGGTTGATGACCTCAAAACTGAGTTGCCTTTAAATTCTTCTACTTGGCTGGGACGGTTGCCGTCTTGTGCTTATTTGCGGGGGCGCGATCGACCCAATGGCAAATCCACCGACTCGAGCAATCAGGTTTGGCCCATTCGCGCGGGTATGGTTCGAGTCGGACGCTGGGAAGAAAACGACGTAGTGATTCGAGAACAGTGGGTTTCTCAAAAACACGCCGAGATTTTCTGTCGCAACACGATCGGAGATAGCCGGGAAGAACCTAGCTACTTCCTGCGCGATTTTTCTCGCTACGGGACTCTAGTTTTGGGATCTGAGGGATGGCAGAGAGTTCACCACCAAGAATTGCTGCTACGCAGCGGGACTCAGCTAAAATTTGGCAGTTCTCAAGGTCAGATTTTTGAGTTCACTATTGAGGTTCCTAAAACTTCGGGCTACAGTGAGACTGATTGCGGAACGAATTAAGGTGCGGGTGTAGCTAATGAAGACAAGCGGCGAGTAGCACAGCAAAGTTCTAGGCGTTAAGTCTCCAGTCTGAATTTAAGAGAGTTACTCACCACTGATAGCTCGGCACTAGCTCTTGGCACAGTCCCCCCTCTGTCTTTTCCTTTTCCCACTTAGGTATTACATCATGGCTACCCAATCTACTGATTCTGAATATTTTCGAGATTCTCAAACTCAGGCCCAGATGGAACTTCTCGCCACAATTGTTCAGACTGATGTTGCTTACCCCTGGAATCCTGCACAGCTTGAATCGGAATCTTATTTAACTGCCCTAGAGCAGGAATTTGCGCTATCTGATTCATTCAGCGACAGCGATATTGCCCTGAAGTCGCAAGTTTTATTTTCGCAATTAGAACAAGTTTGGCTGACGACTGCTCTGCAAAAGTCTTTGCGCGAGAAATTTGCTCGCGTTCCTCAAGATTTTTTGGCCAGCATCGCTCAAAGCGTGCAAAACGCCACTGTTAAGTATCAATCTTTAGCTGACCAAATGGTAGAGTGCGTCTTAGATATTTTGCCTCAGTGGGCTGAGGAAGATTTGCAGGTGTTGGCACGTCCTTTGGCTTATGCCATGCGAGATGTGGATTCGGAAGGGGGAGAATTAGTGATGGCTACTAAAAGACCTTGGGCCCAATTGTCGGAAATAGAACAAGCCAGAGTTAGTTTGGCTGTCGCCCGCTATGCAATCTCGCAATTAGAAATTGCTGATTAGTTTTTGGATGGCTAAATTTTTGTGCTGCGATCGCGGTAATTTTTTTAAATTAATATAAAATTAATCTACCTTTAGTTAGATGTCAAATTCGTCTAATTGTTAAATCCTAGGGATTGCTATAGTTTGATATAGCAATCCTATTTGATTTGTAGACAAGATAATTTTTTTTGAACTATAGCAAGCGGGCCCGACGTTTAGGACTGGGATGTGGCAGCATTTTCAATCAGCTTTTTATGGGCGGCGTCGCAGAAACGGCCCACAAGAAATATTTTTTATGGTGAAACAGGCCCGAAAGCCTGTTGCTGACATTGCTGAAATCCTTGCCGAAGATTGCTTTTGACCCCTCGCCTCCAGGATACCCGCCACGTGATTCATCCGTCCAGAAATAAAAAACCTGTCTCCGATGAAACTTGCCCCCCTAATTGATCCGTGGGGTCAATGCTAAAATCTAAAATCTAAAATCTAAAATCTAAAATCTAAAATCGATTGACTTCTCTCCTCGGTAACTAAAGCCTTATTCCTTCTTGCTTCTGCTATATTTTGCCAGGTTTGGACTTGCTAAGCAGTTTGGCAACCGCAAGCAAGATGAATTATCATACAATGGTCAGAATGTTAAAAAATGTAAAGAGAGTAATTGGGGTGTGTCGGAATTTTCAACTGAATTAAAAAGTGGACAGCAGGAAACCCTTACTGTTGCAGGCACGATCGGGACTTTAAAATTATTTTATGACAACTTCAAGATTTGATTTTCAAGACTTGAAACGCCGCTTTGGGCGGATTTCGCGGGTGCAGACGGCAACGCTAGTCGTGTTGGGGGTGGTTGCTTTCGCAGGTGCGATCGCCGCAGCCTGGTTTGGCAGTGAAGGTACAGTCAGCGGTATTTTTGCCACAATTAACATTTGGCAGCAAAACCCGCCTGTGTGGCTGCAAGTGCCTGCTACGAGCAAGATGTATTTGTTACTGCCGACTTTTATGCTGGTTTCGACCGCTTTAGCTGCAATTAAAATTTCGCCTCAACCGCAGAAATGGTCGCGCGCTGTGGTAGTTGCAATAGTTCTGGCTTTAACGATTCGCTACGTTTTATGGCGATCGCTCGCTACTCTAAATTTAACCGATCCCCTCAACGGTATCTTTAGTTTGGGGCTGTTTTTCCTAGAAATGTTACTGGTTTTTAACAGCAGTATTCAATTGTATTTAATGCTGAGAATGAAAGACCGGCGTCGAGAAGCCGATCGCATGGCAGTTGCAGTTGAAGCTGGAAACTTCACCCCGCCCGTAGATATTTTTATCCCAACTTACAACGAACCGACTTTTATTTTACGGCGCAGTGTAATCGGCTGTCAAGCATTAGATTATCCCAACAAAAAAGTATATTTGCTCGACGATACCAAGCGGCATGAAATCAAGTTGCTAGCAAAAGAACTGGGATGCGAGTATATAACCAGACCCGATAATATTCACGCCAAAGCTGGAAACATCAATCATGCCACAGCCCTAACAAATGGAGAACTAATTGTAGTTTTCGATGCAGATTTTATTCCCACTAAAAACTTTTTAACTCGCACAGTTGGATTTTTTCAAAATCCCGAAATCGCCCTCGTTCAAACACCGCAAAGCTTTTACAATCACGACCCCATCTCCCGGAATTTAGGTTTAGAAAATGTGCTCGCGCCGGAAGAAGAAATCTTTTATCGGCAAATTGAAATCATCAAAGACAGCGCCGACAGCGTAGTTTGTTGCGGTACATCTTTTGTAGTGAGGCGAAGTGCTTTAGAAGCAGCCGGAGGCTTGGTCACAGATTCAATCTGCGAAGATTATTTTACCGGAATTCGGCTGTCAGCAACCGGATATCGCTTAGTTTATTTAGATGAAAAATTGAGTGCTGGTTTGGCGGCTGAAAGTATAGAGGCTCATCTAAATCAAAGGCTACGCTGGGCGCGAGGCACGCTTCAGGCATTTTTTATTGATTCCAATCCTTTAACAATTCGCGGTCTCAGATTCGTACAAAGGCTGTCTCATTTGGAAGGATTGTTGCACTGGTTTACCAGTTTAACCAAGGTTTTATATCTGTTGATACCTTTAGCTTATTCATTTTTTGGCATAATTCCTTTGCGGGCAAGTGCGCGGGAATTGCTGTACTTTTTCCTGCCTTACTATTTGGTGCAACTGACTGTGTTTTCTTGGCTGAACCGCAGATCGGGATCGGCTTTGCTTTCGGATATTTATTCGTTCGTCCAGTGTATTCCTTTAGCGGTGACGGTGGTGAGTTCCATGCTGAATCCGTTTGGAAAAGGGTTTCAGGTGACGCCAAAAGGAATGGCGAGCGATCGCTTTCGTTTTAACTGGAATTTGGGATGGCCTTTGATTGTCTTGTTCGCAGCTACAGCAGTCAGTTTGTGGCACAATTTCAACATTAATTTAGTTAAAAATGTTGGCACCGTACAGTCAATATCAGAAAGTGCAGATTTGTCAAAAAGCCTGGGTTGGGGATGGATTTGGAGCGCGTACAACCTGCTGATGCTGGGGATTGCCTTGCTGATTTTGGTGGATATTCCTAAGCCGGACATTTACGAATGGTTCAATTTACGCAGGGTTGTACAACTGAATATTGGCGGTCAAAGTTTTTGGGGTGTAACCACTGTAATTTCGGAAAGTGGCGCGGAAGTTGCTTTGACACAGTGGCCAAGTTTTGCGGTGAAAAATAAAGGCAGTAAAGAGAGTTTTACAGCAGCAGAGATTTTGCCAAAATATGCCGTTCCGACAACTTTATCCCAGGGTAAAATAAAAGCGCTCCCTCGCAGTGCGACAGTCAAAGCAAGGATATCTGTAGGGCCGTCTGTTGTTGAGTTTGGCACTGAGCGTCCTTTGGCAAAAGGTTTGATTGATTGCGATTCGGCGACTTTGGAAATTATGGAAGAGAACTGTTTTATTCCTGTGGCTAAGATTGAGTTGGTGAGCGATAAATCTCAGTTGGAGTCGAGTTTTCGGGATGAAAAAGAGTGCAGTTTTGCGGAATTTCCGACTGTGCGAATTGCGTTCGATCGCCTGAACATTAGCCAGCACCGCTGTTTGATCGAAATGCTGTATTGTCGCCCGGGCCAGTGGCAGCGACAGGAAACTCCGGGAGAATGGCGATCGTTGTGGCTGTTGTTGAGAATTGCTTTGAAACCGAGGGCTGTTTTTGAGAGGAATAGGGCAGTTAGGGCGATCGCAGTTTCGCAACTTTAGATCGAGTTTCCATCCCGCGCGGCTTGCACCAAACCTTTATCGCGCTAACAAAAAATCCCATCAAGCTGCCCCCGCCAAGGAACAATGGTAGATTTTATAGCAACCGCCAAGACGGTTAGGACTTGTTAGGAATGAGAATTAAATAACTTAGAATTTTGATGGTTCTTGTGGGATGGGCGTCCCGCCCGTCCAGAAAGGGCGGGCGGGACGCCCAACTCACAAACTTGTGTAAATTATTTAATTCGCGATCCTTAATGGCTGACACGATTGATTTTATTGCTTCTTCCTTCTTCCTTCTGCTAAGCTGTTGCGCGTTTAAATTGCATATTCGGGACGGGCTAGAAGCCCATCCCACAATAATTTGAGTGATTTTTGACACACAATTTAAATGGAGAACAGCTTATACATAGACAAATGACCAGAACTTGTTTTTTAATTAATCGGCACAAATTCGTAACCGTAACTGGTGCGATTTCCGGGTTTAACAGTTACTAATTGAACTGCTCGATTACGATCGCCCGAAGGCAAAAACCGAATCGGGCCCGATGCTCCATTTGCCGAAAAATCTGACGCCGATAAAGCTTGTTGAATGCCTGTACGAGTCGGATTGCGCCCTATACCGGCAATTAAGGCGATCGTCGCATCGTAGGCTAAAGCTGTGCGCCAACTTACTTCAGCATTCCAAAGTTGTTTGGATGTTTGGGGAAAGTTGGACTGCGGATCTGCGAGAATGTGCCAAGGAACAGCTAGCACCATATCTGTTGCTCCTGCGCCACCGATTTGCAGTGTTTTAGCAGTATAAGCACCGTCTCCTGCTAGTAAGGGCAGCCGTTTGCCGTTTACTTGCACTACTTGCAAAGCTTGGTCGATCGTGGTTGAATCGGATGCTAACAGAATCACTTCTGCTCCTTGGGCGATCGCACTTTTAACGCTATCGGCGGCATTAAAATTGCCATTAGCAAAGTCAAATTCCAATACTATTTGTCCTCCATCTCCGTAAACAGCCGTCGTGAATTCATCTTTTAAAGATTTGCTGTAACTGCTAGCAGAATTAAAAAATACAGCAGCTTTTTGCTTTTGCAATTTTTCCACCATATAACGGGAAAGAGCATTAGCTGCAAACCGATCGCTCGGCACTGTCCGAAATATATTGTTGGCAACTCCTGAGAGCTGCACTGACGTACTTGTGGGAGAAATTGCTACTAATTGTTTTTGCTGGTAAATCTTGCTAGCTGCTAGCGTTGTATCTGAACCAAAATGCCCAATTACTCCTATAATCTCCGAATTATTTGCTAAAGCAGTAGCAATTTGGGCAGCCATTTCTTGGTTGTTGTCATCCTTAGCAATTAGCACTTTTAATGGAGTCCCGCTAACGCCGCCTCTTTGGTTGATTTCATTTTGAGCTTGAGCTACGCCCCGCAGAATTTCTAGAGCCGCATTGATATCGCCTCCAATGGGAACTGCGGCGGCAATTGTGTAGGATTTCCGATCGCCGATGCGGGCGTTGTTGAGGTAAATTAAGGCTTCTGGATCGTTGCGATTGGTTTTCAGCGAAGCTTGTAAATCGGAAATAGCTGCGTTATAGTTGCCAGAGGCGATCGCCTGTACTGCTGTTTGTTTGGTTGTTGTGGCTTGCTCTGGAATTAACACTTTTTGTCCGGCACTCAGACGCTGCTCAATTGCCTGATCTGACTGCGACGAATTAGTCGGAGGCTTGGGAAATGTCGGATTTTGGGGTGATAAACCCCCGACATTGATGCCGCCTCGGCTTGTCAGCCACCAAATACCTGCACCGGCTAGTCCGATCGTAATTAGGAGGGATAAGATGAGAACAGCAGTTTCATTTTTTTGTGACATAATTTTATATTTTTAGATTTTTGAAATAACGAAGTCATTAGTCATTAGTCATTAGTCATTAGTCATTAGTTATTAGTCATTAGTCATTAGTCATTAGTTATTAGGCTAGATTCAAAAACATTGACCAAGGATAAAAAGTGATTTTAACTTGGCGAGCCAGAATTGATGTATGGTTCGTCAGATAGAGGGATTGGATCTATCAATTGATGATCTCGGAGCAGAGGCACCATGCAAGCCTAAAATCCAGTAGTCACTACTCCCTTATTATATGCGATCGCCCGGACATGATATAATTCAGTAACATTGGCCTAGTAAAAATAGCGATCGCACTGTTTAGTCTGAATGCCTTCAAGGTGGTTCCACCAGAAAAGTGCAGGAATTTTTATAAGTTACCGATTCAAAGATTAGTGAACCCTACCCTGCAAGAGCGCCACTTCCTCCATTCCCAATTTAGTTAAGCAGGCAAGAAATGATAACTGGTGGATTAGATAAAACGCTGAGTGTTGGAACTGAATTATACAATCTAAGGTGAGTAAACCTGAGAACTACCTTGAATAACACCTAGGGGGTAACTCTTCAGTCCTGTATTTAGTTACAAATTTTTACGTTAAAGTTGGGTATATATCATAAACCTTTCAAAAAAAGCTTTTCTTAATGATATCTTTATTTTTCTCCGCGAGGGGGACAGGGAGGGAGGCTGTAACAGCAAAGGGTTCGGTAAAATAATTAAAGTTTGTTGAAATTTATAAAAATAGCTGCAATACTTTGTAATGTAAAGAGGAAAGTTGAAAAATATCTAAAGACAAACTAATTGGATTGCGATGTCGCTAAGGTAGTATATATGACGGTTTGTCACCGAAAAAGAGTGTTAAGCTCAGCTAAGCTCAGCAAAAGTAAAAGCTCGCTATTTCATTAAGTTCGATCGATAACAAAGGCTAAGGTAAAGTTCATGGCAAACTCAGTTTTAAATCAGCCAAAAGCAGCAGGAGTGCAGTGGCAGCCAAAAGATATTATCCGCGGCTTAGTGTGGAAAATTGCGATCGCAACCTGGCTGTTAATGGCAGTAGGCAGCGCCACGCGAGTCATGAATGCGGGGCTCGCTTGCCCCGACTGGCCGCTGTGCTACGGTCAATTAATACCTGCAGCGCAAATGAATTTGCAGGTATTTCTGGAGTGGTTTCACCGGTTGGACGCAGCAGCGATTGGCCTGAGCGCGATCGCACTTTTAGGACTATCTTTGTTTTACCGCAGCCGCCTGCCAAAATGGCTGCCTTGGGCGAGCGCCGGAGCACTATTTTTAATCGTTTTTCAAGGCGTATTGGGCGGCTTGACAGTAACACAACTGCTGAGATTTGACATCGTTACCGCTCACTTGGGAACAGCTTTACTATTTTTTGGCGCCCTGCTAGTCATCGGTTTCATGCTGACTCCCTACGAAGCTACAGGAAATGCAGGCAAATTGGCTTGGGTAAGTTCGATCGCAGCATTATTAGTTTACCTGCAAAGTTTGCTAGGAGCATTAGTAGGCTCTAGATGGGCACTGCACCAATGTTTGGACTCCTCAGAATTGTGCTCGGTAATGAACAGCCACATCGCCGGTATCGTACCAGCTACAGCAGCGACTTTAGCCGTAGCAGTCATGGCTTGGCGGCAGCCTGCACTGAGCCCAAAATTGCGAAAACTGGCTAACTGGGCGAGTGTTTGCCTCATTGCTCAATTAGTTCTGGGATTAGCAACTTTCCGGCTGCACCTTCAGGTAGAACCGCTGACAGTCGCCCACCAAGCAGTCGGTGCTGCTTTGCTGGGAACCCTGATAGCTTTTAGTGTTTTAGCTTGGCGCGATCGAGTTTTATCAGCTTGAGAGTAATATTATGTCCGGTAGCATCGTTATTATTATAATCCAAGGTCTTGTAGGGGCGGGTTCACCATCATTCTCGATAAAAGCCAACAGTTTCCTAAACCCGCCCCGCCCAGACAAGCACCAATCAACCGGACACTCTCTAAAACGCAGATTTATCTATTCCTTGAGTAAGAGAGGGCTGATTTATCTCTCGTCGGTGGGGGCGGGTTTATTAATCCTTTTAGCTACGGCAGATATCTCTCGTAAAACCCGCCCCTACGAACCAATGACAACTAACTGACAACTGAAAACTAACAACTAATAACCGATGCAAGAAGTTCTTACAAACAATAGCCCCCGTCTCCACGAAAACTTTTCGCAAGTCGTGAAAAGTTACTATCAACTAACAAAACCCAGAATTATTTTACTGCTGCTAATCACCACATCAGCAGGAATGTGGATGGCGGCAAAAGGAGAAGTAGATCCGCTATTACTGGTATCAACTATTACGGGAGGCGCTTTAGCTTCTGCGTCGGCGAATACCATTAATTGTGTCTACGACAGCGACATCGATTATATTATGGAGCGCACCCGGTGGCGGCCGATTCCTTCCGGGCGTGTCAAGAAGCGGGATGCTTTGATATTTGCGATCGCCCTAGCTACAATATCCTTTACATTGCTCACAGTTGTTGCCAACTTATTAGCCGCATTACTAGCAATGTCAGGCATCCTTTTCTATGTCCTAATTTACACCCACTGGCTGAAGCGTCACAGCGTGCAAAACATCGTCATCGGGGGTGCAGCAGGGGCGATTCCCCCGCTTGTTGGGTGGGCTGCGGTTACGGGAGATTTGAGTTGGGGTGCGTGGCTGCTGTTTGGAATTATATTCCTGTGGACACCGCCGCATTTTTGGGCATTAGCAATGATGATTCGCGATGAATACAAGGAAGTAGGCGTGCCGATGTTACCCGTAATTGAGGGCGACGAAGAGACAGCCCGCCAAATTTGGATTTACACGCTATTGATGATTCCTGCAACTTTGCTGCTAGTTTATCCCCTGCATTTAGCGGGCGCGGTGTATGCGGGAACAGCTATTTTCCTCGGTGCTATTTTTGCCCAAAAAGCTTGGTTGCTGTTGCAGACTCCAGAGGATAAGATTGTTGCGCGATCGCTCTTCAAATACTCTATTCTGTACCTGATGCTATTGTGTGCCGGAATAGTCGTTGACAGTTTGCCTGTGACTCATAATTTTACTACTGCTGTTGTACAAAACGTGCAAACTTTGATGAGTGCAGTTGTGATGTAGTAATTAGTTAAATAGCAATTATTAAAATGAAACCCGCATCTAGCGGGTTTTGTTTGTTTAGGGTAAAATAGCGAACGCCATTCTCCTATCTGCGTTAATCAGCGGTTAAAAAAGAGCGAATACCTATCCTGTCAATAATTGAGGAGGTTGTGATGACGTTACACGAGTATGATGTTGTTGCCTTGACCGCAGAAATTCAGGCAATCCATAAAGCAACCTCTCAGCCAATTTTGCTCAGACCGGGACAAGTTGGCACTATTCTCATGAGCTTTGAGGATCGCGCTTATCTAGTAGATTTTGCCGATGCTCAAGGTAATACCTATGCAATGGAAACCGTTCCTTCAGAAAAACTCATGCAACTCGTTTATGAGCCACTTCCTGCCTGCGCCTAACCTACAAATAATACTTTACAGAGTATTGAGTTGGAACTGGCGATCGAGGAATTATATCGCGGTGTGAGTGTGGGGCGATAAATGAAGTAAGCGAGAGACAAAGGTTTCAGACGAGTTTAACCAATGTTACAGCAGTCGCCAAGGCGCTTTGGTTATTGAGCCTTTCGACTTTGCTTAGGACTCAACGATCGTAAATGCCTTAACCACTTGGCGGTTGCTATAGTATCCGTTCCTTATCTGTTTGACAGAATCACGGAAACTTTCCGTGTATTCAGAAAAATAGTGTTTTTGTGCAGGCAAGCTCTCCGTATATTTACTGAAATCTGGTAAATGACCTGTAAGTAGTTCATATATCCCGTATAACCTTTTAGATACATTGTTGATTTAGATGGAGAAAAAAATATGTCAGCGTTCGATATGCGTGGTCAAAAAGTGAATTATCAGTACAATTCTGCTGGTAATATCAATTTTGGTAATGTTCAAAATCCAACAGATCTCATCAGTGAGTTGGAAAAACTTAAGGATGAGATATCAAAAGCTGGTGAGGCTCAAGTTATCGATGCTGAGATAGTCACAGATGTTCAATATCAAATTCAGAAGGCTGTCGATCAAGCCAAAAAACCTGAACCAAATAAAAATTCCATATTGGAGCATCTTGGTACAGCGAAGGACTTCCTGAAAAATGCGATTGAGGTTGGTGGTATTATCGCAGGCATCGCAAAATCTATTGAGATGGTTCAACAACTGTTTTAACAGTTGTGACGTTGACAGGTGTTCACGGCGGATAAGCTGTTTTGCATTTAAACTGTATGTCAAGAAATAATCAAAGTCTTGTGGGACGTTGCTCCTAGCCCGTCCCGAATATGCAATTTAAATGCGCGACAGCTTAACAGCTAGCTACGATTTTTAGATGAATAGTCACTGAAGTGAGAAGTTAGAAAATCATGGCCTACGACCAGCGTAATCAACGTGTCCACACACAAGTTAATAACATCAATGTAGAAGCCCAACCATCACCAGATCCCGCTGTTTTATTGAATGAAGGTATTAAATTGTTGGACGTAAAGTCTTATCCGCAATCAATAAACTTATTCAATGATGCAATTAAAGCTAATCCATCAATAGCTTATGTCTACTACTATCTGGCACTAGCATTGCTCAGAGGCAGACGACCCAAAATATTGAAACGTAGTGAAATTGAAGAAATCGATCAATTGTTGGCTACGGCTAGTGCTATGGGTGATTTTGACGCAACTGTTTATTGGTTTCGAGCACTTGTTCGATATGACTATTACGTTGGCAACGGAATGAACTGCCCATCACCATCCATCGAAAGCATATTGGAATTTATTCGTCCTGGTGAGACAAACATTGATAGATTGCGAGCATTGCTAGTAAAACTACCGATGACTGGTAATCAAATGTACATGGATCTTGTAAACCAAATTAACTGATTGGATAAAATTCAATGGAAGCATCCCAAGGTATCGCATTAAGTCAATCCGTTTCGGAGAATGATAAGCGTAAGAGAATCCGCAATTATTTTCAGAAACTTAAGATAAAATGGCAAATCATTCTTATTATTTTCAGCTTCATCTTCCTGCCACATTCCTCTACATTAGGCATGGGTGTAATTTTTCTAATGATAGGAGGAGCATGGTTGTTTATCGAGATTAAACGTATGATGGATGCTCCTGGGGATCTAACCATTGATTCTTGGCTACTTGACGATATCGAAAATCTCAAAAAACGCTCATTGCAGCGTCTCAATATTGAGGAATCTGAATTAATCAGAGACTCGGTTGTAATTCGTGGTCCAATTCTCTGGTCAGTTTATGGTATCCTAAATAAGGAACTCACATGGAAGAAAGGTAAGGATAAGTATATTCGATTTAGCCTCAATGCCGTAACAATCATACATTTAACAGAACACAAACTCAGTTCTTATCAATGTGACTATAACTTCATGAGAGGCGTTCCTGTTAATGAAAGAGATGATGAATTTTATTATCGAGATGTAGTTGCAGTTTCAACTAGAGACGATTCTACTAACTACACATTGCCAAATGGTTTTATCATGAAACAGGCTCAATTTTTTAAGCTGGCGGTAGCAGGTGGGGATAGCATTGAGGTTGTCGTTAATTCATCAGATCTGGTTAAATTTACAGGTGGAGCTATGTTGGACACCGGACTTGATGATGCTCTCAAGGCCTTGCGAAAAGTGCTAAGTGAAAAGAAGATTTAGCAATATAGCAATCCTAAATGAGTCGTAAGTTTTTTACCCCACTTTGCAACCCTCCCCTTGCTAAGGGGAGGGGGCAAGAAATTCACAAATGATTTAGGATTGCTATATACATTTTCTTGAAGTCGCTCTTTCATTCGTTTAATTCCTGCTTCAATGCTAGGGAGTCTTTCTGACAAAGCATTTTTGATAATTTGTCTGAGTGAATCTGGATATTTTGATCGGAGTTTCATCTCAGCCATAGTTTTTGATAATGTGAAAACCCGATCGCTAAAATGATGAATAGATGTTGCTGCCAAGATAACCATGACCACCATCACCCTCAACCTCTCTCCCGAACTCGAACACCAGATCCGCACTGAAGCATCTCGACAGGGCGTTGAACCCGATCGCTACATCCTCAACGCCCTGCAAGAACGCCTCCAGCCTAGACTTCCAACCACCCAACCTACTGAAGCCGACTTGCTGCAACAAATTAACATCGGCTTTAGTGCACAAACCTGGGAAGAATACCATGCCCTCATCGCCAAGCGTCATGCCGAAACCCTGACTCCCCAAGAACACAAGCAACTGATCCAAATGAGCGATCGCCTTGAACAACTCAACGTTACCCGCATTCAAGCCTTAATTCAACTCGCAACCTTCCGCAACCAACCTCTGACGGAGCTCATGCAAACCCTCGGCATCAATCCTCAACCCGATATCGTTGATTATGCCTGAATCCCGCCTCACACAGCAGCAACGACAATTCATTAAACAACGCGCCAATGGTTGCTGCGAGTATTGTCTCAGTACGATCGACAAAAAAACGGTTCAATTCCGTTTATTTGGGAGCTATAACAGAATTTGTGGGAACATGATTTCTGTGCAATTAGCCTTCTTGCTTCCATGCCAACAAACGATTCTGAACTGCAAGCCCAAGCGCGGAGAATTCTAGATGCGATCGCCTTCACTCCTTTCGAGCAATGTCAACCCTTGACCCGTGAGTTTGATAAGATTCCTGCTCGCCCTGGCATCTATGCAGTCAGGCACATAACTGACGGATTACTTTACATCGGTAAAACCAAGAGCCTACGAGGACGCTTCAGTGGCGGGCACAAGGCTTTTTTATGGGCGTGGCTCGATAAGTACAATGACGAGGATGTGCGGATTGCAATGCAATTAATCTCTCACTGTGAAAACCCTGCGTTACTATTGGAGCTAGAAGCCATCATTCTAAGAGCCACTGAACCTCCGTACAACGTTCAAATTCCAACCCAAAGGTGAATGCCATGCAAGCCAAACTTCAAGAACAACTTTCTCCTGCTGATGCCGAAGTTATTTTGGGACGTTTGCCAGAACGAATTAAAGCAGCTCTAATCGCGCGTGCTGCGGAAATTGAATATCCGATCGAAGCGCTGATCGAAATGGCGATCGCCAGTTTTCTCGACACAGAAGCATTAGGTTTCGTAGATTGCAAACCAGGACGCGGGCAGTAAAAGCGACAAGAGCTTTAAACCCCCGTTTTAGTCCGGGGATGAAATGCTCTACAGCAGGCGATCATTACTTTAGGCAGACGCCGGAGCCGCGCCAGGAAAGATACATTTTAAAGAATCTGTTGTTTTCATTACACAACCCCTTATTAGAAAAAGAGTTTCAGCGGTGAACTTAATATCTGCAGAGGAACTCAAAGCACTGGTACAACAATCTCCGGGATTGTGCGTATCAATTTATATGCCAGTCGCTCGCTCAACAGAAATTCAACAAAATCCGATTCGGTTCAAAAATTTAATCAGAGAGGCTGAACACAAAATAGTAGAGTACGGATTTGATAAGAAAGAAGCGGTGGGATTGCTAGAGCCAGTCCGAGCAGAAGCAGCGATAAAATTTCTGCGGATTTGAAAGAAGCTGTTTCGGCTGCTTATTTTGGACGGGTCGATCGACTATTTGTTGCTCTTGGCGTTCAGCAGTGGGGTACTTTTAATCCCGATACTAACGCGGTGCAAATCCACCCCGATGCAGAATTGGGCGACGCTGATTTGTTGAATGCGGCAGCAATTCAAACTATTCTCAACGGCGGAACTGTTTACGCGATGCCGCCGGAACAAGTGCCGGACGAGGCACCTTTAGCTGCTATTTTTCGCTATTAATTCACGAGGTTTAAACCAATGGAATCTACTTCAATGACAAATTCCGACAAACAAAACCAAACTAACACCGGCGATACCGAACGCTGGGCATCTTTAATTGGTGGCGGGGCGCTGGTGCTTTTTGGTTTGTCGCAGCGTTCTTTGAGAGGTGCTTTGCTGGCGGTTGCAGGCGGTGGTTTAGCGGCTCGCGGGCTGGGGGTTGTAGAGGGTTTGCAGTCGGCCGCAGATGCCAATCAAAGCATTAAAGTTGAAAAGACGGTGACGATCGACAAACCGGCTGATGAATTGTACCGTTTATGGCGCAATTTTGAAAACTTGCCTCGGTTTATGAAGCATCTCAAACACGTTACGGTCATCGATGAAACACGTTCTCACTGGATTGCCAGCGCGCCGATGGGCAATAGTGTGGAATGGGATGCAGAGATTGTCCGCGAAGAAGAAAATCGCTTAATTGCTTGGGCGTCTGTGGAAGGATCTGATATTGACAATTCTGGCTTTGTGCGCTTTCAACCGGCACCAGCGGGACGGGGTACAGAGGTAAAAGTTGTCATCGAATACAACCCTCCGGGCGGTGCAATTGGTGCTGGTGCTGCTAAACTATTTGGCGAAGCTCCCGAACAGCAAATTGCAGATGATTTACGTCGCTTTAAGCAGTTGATGGAAGCTGGGGAAATAGCGACTACGGAAGGTCAATCTTCGGGCCGCAAGTAAGTATCGCACTTTTGGTGGTAAGCCCTTGTAGGGACACAGCGAGTGTAGGGACTTAGGCCAAGCCCATAGGTGTTCAACTTAAGCTTTTTGTCCACCAGTCCTCCCGCCCACCCGTTAGTCCGCCAGGGAATGAATTCCCTGTCTCATAGCGAAAGTCCTCTCAAAGAGGACTGAAAAACTCATTAGTCGTCTTCAGACGACTTTAGCTTTGAGGCAGCCAGGGAATGAATTCCCTGTCTAATAGCTAAAGTCCTCTCAAAGAGGACTGAAAAACTCATTAGTCGTCTTCAGACGACTTTAGCTTTGAGGCAGGGGTTTCAACCCCTGTCGGACTGTGGGACTATCGGTTGTACGTTAAGTTGACACCTATGGACTATTAAAGTGTCCCTACGACACGAGCGATCGAGCGGGATGTCCTTGAGTACCAAACGTAGAGTTTGTGCTCTCAAGCTATTTGTTGTTTACCTGATTAGCTGATGTCATCTCAAGTGGTTTTCGGAAATGCGGGCGCTGAAGGTGCAAGTCGGGGCGGTTGGTTTGCGGGTCACTTTATGACGCCGGAAGATGACCCGCGATCGACTTCTGTATTAGAGGTAAAATGGGGCACTCACCCCGCCGGAGATTGTAGGACTCAGTGGGCGGTAAATGCAGAAGCCACGACGCTTTCTATCCTGGTAAAAGGGCGGTTTCGCCTGCAATTTCCAGAGCAAGAAATCTTGCTTTCTCGCGAAGGAGATTATGCTCTCTGGCTGCCGGGAGTGCCTCATTATTGGTCGGCCGAGGAGGAATCGGTAATCGTGACTGTGCGGTGGCCTTCCCTACCGGGAGATAGTTCTGGAGTTAAGAATTAACTTTAATTTCGGGAACCAAAACGCGGCCACTATAACCCGCGCGCTGGTAGCGATCGATCGCCTCGGATGCAATAACACCCGCTTTCCCACTCTCCACCAAGGCTACGCAAGCACCGCCAAAACCTCCGCCCGTCAGCCTTGCGCCGAAAACTCCGGGGATTGACTGCAAGATGGCCGCCAGCGTGTCTACTGCCGGCACCGAAACTTCGTAGTCGTCGCGCTGACTGGCATGGGAAGCATTCATTAACTCGCCAAAACGTTTGGCTGGTAAAGATTTTACCGCTTCGAGTACGCGGTTGTTTTCAGTAACCACGTGCCGCGCTCGTCTTCTGAGGGGTTCCGGCAATACTTCGACAGCTTGGGGATCGGCGATATCCCTGAGAGCTTTAACTCCCAATATCCGCGCGGATTCCTCGCACTCGGCGCGCCGCTGGTTGTAGCCGCTTCCTGCGGCGAGTTGGTGGCTTTCGCCACTGTCAATTATTAAAATTTCTGTGTTTGCGGGAAAAGGTATCGGGCGGCATTCGAGGCTGCGGGTGTCGATTAATAGCATGGTGTTGGTGTCTGCTAAACTCGACGCCATTTGATCCATGATCCCACAGTTCAAGCCGGCATATCGGATTTCGGCTAGCTGTCCGATTTGAGCTAGGCGCACGTCGTCTATGGGGAGGTTCAGCAGGGCGCGCACTCCTCTGAGGGTTGCTATTTCTAAAGCGGCGCTGCTGGACAAACCGGCTCCGATCGGCACAGTCGAGGTAATGTAGAGATTTATTGGCGGTATTTTGTATCCTTCTTTTTCTAAAAGTCTGAGGCAGCCACAGATATAAGTGACAAATTTTTGCGGTATGGTATCGTCGTCTGAATAATTTATCAGTTCGTCATATTCTGCTGAATAAAAATGGTGGCGATCGTCGCTGCTGAAGCCGATTTGTACTGTGGTGCGCTGGGGAATCGCTGTTGGAAGTACAAATCCATCGTTGTAGTCTGTGTGTTCGCCCAGCAGGTTTACTCGGCCGGGGGCGCTGGCTGTGGTTTTGGGTAATGTACCAAATACTCGTTGGAATTTCATTTTTGGGGAAGTGGTAATTGGTTCTTGGTTATTTGTTATTGGTTATAGCAATCCTAAATCATTTGTAAATTTCTTACTCTCTCCCCTTGATAAGGGGAGGGTTGGGGTGGGGTAAAAAATTTACGACTCCTGCAAGGATTGCTATATTTGTTATTGGTTATTTGGAAAAACAGCTATCCCTGTCTCCGTGCCTTCCGTGTTGTGCTGTTGGTAATTGGGAAGAAATAAATTTATTTTTTATCGTTTGTCCTTATTATAGTGCCCAAGTTTTGTGGTTAATTCAACCCCTGTTAACAAAAATAAACATCACCGTAGGTTGGGAAAAGATATTGAGCTGTGATAGAATGACAGGCTAAGATTTCTCCAAAAATTCAAAAAATGCGATCGACCAGACCCCGGAAACAGTTTGCTCAACATTGGCTCAAAAGCGAGAAAGCCTTAGATAAGATTGTGAAAGCGGCTTCTTTGGATGGCGATCGCGTCCTGGAAATTGGGCCGGGCACGGGGATTTTGACTCGACGCTTGCTGCCTGCGGCTGAGTCTGTTGTAGCTGTGGAGATCGATCGAGATTTGTGTCTCAAGCTAGCCAAACAACTCGGCAAAACCGACAATTTTTTATTGCTGCAAGGCGACATCCTGGAAATGGACTTAGAGGCTGAACTAACAGCCTTTCCCAAATTCCAAAATCCCAATAAAGTTGTTGCCAATATCCCTTATAATATTACCGGCCCGATTCTGCAAAAACTGCTGGGAACAATCTCTGTTCCTGCTGCTAAACCCTTCGATGCGATCGTGCTGTTAGTGCAGAAAGAAGTGGCCCAAAGGCTTTACGCTAAACCGGGTTCGACAGCTTTTGGCGCGCTGTCGGTGCGGGTGCAGTATTTAGCAGAATGCGAGTTAATTTGCGATGTGCCGTCTAAAGACTTTTTTCCGCCGCCAAAAGTCGATTCTGCCGTGGTGCGGCTGCTTCCCAGACAGATAGAAACTCCGGCGGTTAATCCGCGCTATTTGGAGAATTTAGTTAAGTTGGGATTTGGTAGCAAGCGCAAGATGCTGCGAAATAATTTGAAAGGGGCTGTGGACTTAGATAAACTCGTTCAATTGCTAGAAGAGTTACAGATAAATCCTCAATCTCGCGCTGAAGATTTAAGCGTGGAGCAATGGGTAAAGTTGAGCAATAATCTTATGTGCGAGGTTTGAAGTTCAGGATTGTGTTAGATACCCGAATTATTAAATAATTCGGAGATATGGGTGTTTTTTTTTTCAACACTTTTACCTGTGACTACTAACAGTTGAATTTAGGTTTTCTGGGATTTCTGAAAGGTTTATTGCAGGCTAATCGGAATTTTAATAATAAATTCTGCACCTTTCCCAGGTGCAGAAATACACTGCAATTCGCCTTGATGTCTTACTGTGATAATTTGATAGCCAATAGATAAACCTAATCCCGTGCCTTTACCTACTGGTTTAGTGGTAAAAAATGGATTGAATAACTGGTTTTTCACCGATTCGATTATTTCTGGCCCGTTGTTGCTAATTCGGATTTCTACCACTTCACTGTCTGAAAGTTGGGTAGAAATTTTGATGATGCGGCTATCAGCTTCATTGGCTGCAATCGACTCGCTGTGGCTGTCATCTTCTAAAGCATCAATAGCATTAGCCAGGATATTCATAAACACTTGATTTAGCTGTCCGGGGTAGCACTCGATTCGGGGTAAATTGCCATATTGTTTGATAACTTGAATATTCGCCAAACCGGGCTTAGCATTCAATCTGCTTTGCAAAATCATCAGTGTGCTGTCAATTCCTTCGTGAACATCGGCTAATTTCATATCGGCTTCGTCATGGCGCGAAAAAACTCGCAGCGACTTGACAATACCGAGAATGCGCTCGGCCCCGTTTTTCATAGAAATTAATATTTTTGGTAGATCATAGATAATAAAATCTAAATCTACAGACTGGAGTTTTTCTTTAAGTGTGGGTAAGGGATTCGGATACTGTTCTTGATAGATATTCACCAATTCTAGCAAACTATCGGCATACTCGCGAGCGTGAGTAACATTCGCGTAAATAAAGTTAATCGGATTGTTGATTTCATGAGCAACCCCAGCGACCAATTGCCCCAAAGATGACATTTTTTCGCTATGAATTAGCTTTGATTGAGCCTGCTTCAATTCAGACAAGGCTTGTTCGAGTTGTTGAGTTTGAGTCTTTAACTCTGCGGTGCGTTCTTCAACTCGAATTTCTAATTCTTCTTTAGCTATTTTTAGTGCAGCTTCGGCTAATTGGCGATCGATAATTTCCGATGCTAGGAGTCGGTTTGCCAATTCTAAATGTTGAGTTTGAGACTTTAACTCTGCGGTGCGTTCCTCAACTCGAATTTCTAATTCTTCTTTAGCTATTTTTAGTGCAGCTTCGGCTAATTGGCGATCGACAATTTCAGCTTCTAGGAGTCGGTTGGCGGATTCTAACTGTGCGGGACTGGGGAGTGCTAGGGCTTGAGGCATTAAGTCTACCAAAAGTATGGCTGTAGCTAATGAAATAAGGGCAGTAATTGCTTTCATTGTTCCTGAAAGCCAATAGTTAGGATGCCAAAGTGTCCAGAGTTCAAATATGTGAGTGATGCCACAGGCGACAATAAAGGCTCCAAATAGGGCAAAGATCCAATTAAAGGGCAAATCTTCGCGTTTGGAAATAAAATAAACCAATGTAATCGGGATGGAAAAATACGCGAGTGCAATGATAGAATCTGAGGCTAGGTGAAGCCAGACTAACGGGGTATGCCAGAGATAGCAGTGGCCGTGAGGAATAAATGGCCCGGAAGTAAAAAAAGTTTTCCACATTTCCTGCATAATATTTCCTTTGAGTTGTGAGAAAATGGACTCTGACTGGTGTCAATTAATTTCAACCAGGGGTTTCTTTCACCTGCGGCTTAATCACCTATGCGTTCATATTCTCTGCTAGCTTCAGCAAAAATCAATCTGTATCTGGAAATCATAGGCGATCGCCCCGACGGATTCCACGAACTGGCGATGGTACTTCAAAGCATAGATTTAGCCGATCGAATTGACTTGCGCGCGATCGGTACGGACACGATTCGCGTGCGCTGCGATCACCCGCAAGTCCCTCCTGATAAGAATAACCTGGCCTACCGGGCGGCGGATTTGTTGGCGAAGCAATTCCCCGATGCTTTGGCGAAATACGGCGGAGTCGAGATTGCCATTCACAAGCAGATTCCAGTGGCGGCGGGGCTTGCAGGCGGTTCGGCCAATGCGGCTGCGGTTTTAGTCGGGATGGATTTGCTGTGGCAATTGGGACTTACTCAGTCGGAGTTGCAAGAGTTGGGGGGAACTTTGGGTTCGGATGTGCCTTTTTGCATTGCGGGAGGTACGGCTTTGGCAACTGGTCGCGGAGATCAACTGTCGCCACTGCCTGATTTGGGTGGCTTTTTTGTGGTTTTGGCAAAGTACCGCAACCTCAGTATTTCTACGGCATGGTCGTATCAAACTTATCGCCAGCAGTTCAGTAGTTCCTATTGTGCAGCGGAAGATTTGGTGTGCCGTCGGCAACGGCTGCATTCGGGCCCGATGGTGGGGGCGATCGCCCAAAAAGATCGATCGAAAATTGGTCAATTACTGCACAACGATTTAGAAAAAGTTGCTTTACCTGTGTACCCGCAGGTGTTGCAGTTGCGGCAGGCTTTTGAGTCGGCGGGGGCTTTGGGAACGATGATGTCGGGTTCCGGGCCGACGGTGTTTGCGCTGGCAGAGTCTTCAGAGCAGGCTCAGCAGGTTTTGGAACGGGTTAAAAGTGCGATCGCTTCTCCAGATTTGGATTTTTGGGTAGCACAGTTTAGCAATACTGGGATTCAGATTTTTTCGGAGGGAAACGAGACGAAACCGCCGATTTCGAGGGTGTAACTCGAAGAGGGTGCGATCGCCATCGCCCGTTAAACCTGTCTAACAGGCGAGGGTAAAGATTAATCTAACTTTTCGCAGAGTCTATTGAGATCGAAGAACTGATAATATGTCATGCAACACCGATTTTAGTTTTGGTGAATTAACCAGAAATCTAAAATCTAAAATCTAAAATCTAAAATCGCCATGACTGATTTAACTAATCCAAATTCTACTTCTAAACCTCTTAGTTCGGCTGGAGATGCAACCTCTGCATCTTCCACGCCGCCGACGATTTTGCGGTGCGTGATGGGTTCCCTGATTGCGGGCGGGTTTGCGGCGGCTTTGTACGCGCTAACTTTGTCTATAGTCCAAACTTTTGCAAATTCCCCCATTCATTCTGACAATGTGACTGCGATTAACATTGGCGCGGCTGTGCGAACTTTAGTCATGGGAATTGTGGCTTTGGGCGCGGGTGTTTTTGCTTTTGCATCTTTGGGTTTGATGCTGCTGGCTGTGCAACTTGTAATTCAAAAGTTGCTAAAGAAACCTACAGCTTGAAGTCTACCAATTGCAAAAATTGGGCTACACAAACTTTCATCCGCAAGGCAAAGACTGCATAGTAAGATCGAAGCAATGGAATTATTTACGATCGGACACTCCAATCTAAGTATTGAAGCGTTTGTTTTGCTGCTGCAAAAACATGGCATTACGGCGGTTGCGGACGTGCGATCGCATCCTTTTAGCCGCTATTTACCTCATTTTAATAAATCCGAAATTAAAGTTTCTCTGTCAAGTGTTGGCATTCAATATGTTTTTTTAGGCAAAGAGTTGGGCGCGAGACCAGAGGATTTAAGCTGTTACGATACTAGCGGCAAAGCTTTATACGATCGCATAGCAGCAACTCCTCTATTTTCCGAAGGAATTCAGCGCTTGCTCAAAGGCGCAGCCAATTATAAAATCTGTTTAATGTGTGCGGAAAAAGACCCGATTACTTGTCATAGGACTATTTTAGTTTGCCAGAAACTCAGAGAATTTAATTTACAAATTCATCACATTCTTTCCGATGGAAAATTAGAATCGCACGAGCATTTAGAAGAAAGACTTTTGAGCAAGTTTAACAAAGGCAAAAAAAATAATGAGCCAATTCAGCTAAGCTTGTTTGAATTAGAGCCTCAAGTTAAACAGGAAATAGTAGATTTAGAAACAGCTTATTATCGTCACGGATTGGAAATCGCTTATGTCACAAAAGAAAGCAATTAATTTATTTACAATTGGTTTTACTCAAAAAAGCGCCGAGCAGTTTTTTGATACTTTGATGAAAGCGGGAGTCCGCAGGGTGATAGATACGCGGCTGAATAATGTATCGCAGTTGGCGGGTTTTGCTAAGCGGAAAGATTTAGAGTATTTTTTGCGAACCATTGGCAATATTGAGTACCTTCACATTCTGGATTTAGCGCCAACTCAAGATATTTTGGATGATTATAAAAAGAAAAAGGGAGATTGGGAGGTTTATGAACAGAAGTTTTTGGGCTTAATGGGCGATCGACAAATTGAACACAAGGTTTCATCGGATATTTTAGACTGCGGGTGTCTGCTTTGTAGCGAACCAAAACCTCATAATTGTCACCGCCGCTTAGTTGCTGAATATCTCAGCGAGAAGTGGAAAAATGTCACAATTAATCATCTTTGATTTAGTGAAAAGATTAGATAATGGTGGGATGAATCTAAAATCTAAAATCTAAAATCTAAAATCTAAAATCGAATGACTCGGATAATTTGTCTCGCTAATTCCTGGAAACGCGGCGACAGGTGCATCGCCGGAATTAATGAACTTCAAGGTAAGTGGGTGCGTCCTGTTTCCGACTTACCAGAGGGCCAAATTCCTAAAGAAATGCGGCAGATAAATAGACTTGAACCCGCGTTGTTAGATGTTCTAGAAATTCCTCTGGCAAAGACGGGGCCGGACTTTGGCTTTGAGTGTGAAAATCTTTCTGTTTTACCGGGAAAATGGCGGCAAGTAGGGAAAGTTCCGTCAGCATATTTGCTGAAATATTGCCAGAGTCAAGAATATATTTTGCACAACGATTTGCGATATGTTACGGTGGCATATATGCAGTCTTTGCCAATGTGCGATCGCCTAACTTTGCAATTAGTCAAAGCAGTAAGATTTACGGTAAAAAAGCTAAGTCAAAGATTTGAAGGTGGTAATAAATGGGAAGGATCTATTGTCACGCAGCATGGTCAAAGATTGACTGCAACAATTACAGATCCGGTGTTTATTAGAAAGTTAGAATTGGGGTATCAACCGCAAAAAGCTTGTTTGGTAACAGTGAGTTTGAGTATGCCTTGGCGGCCCGATGATTGGGAGGGAGATGACCCTTGTTGGAAGTTGATTGCGGGTGTGGTAGAGTTGCCGGAAGATGTTGTTGATGATGAAATTTAGTTTTGACCCAAATGGGCGATCGATTATTTATTTCTTTTTATTTCCCGCAAAAACTCTGTTCATGCTATAATTCTGCGGGACTGTAGCAGAAAGGGGTGCTTTTTGATGAAAGCAGAATTTTATTTTGACTGTCACAAATATATTTGCAGTTTAGTTCAAGTGGATTTTGTCAAAGAATTAAAAATAAAAAATCATCAAGGTTTTGTTTTGGCTGTTAAGCAAGGACAAAAGATTGGACTTTTGGGAAAAAGTCGTCATAATGCTAAACAAGTTGATGTATCTAAGCCACATTTTTATAATGTAATTAAAGCGGCTATGAGCGCTTTGGAATTAGAAACTAAAAATGAGGTTATATTAGAGAGAAATCGAACTCTTGCTGATGCCGAAGAAATGATTCAGCAGCAAAACCGAGAAATTCGCGTTCTCAACGAACAGATTAGAATGCTTGGAACTAAGGTTGATGAATTGTCAAGGGAAAAGCAGCAGTTATCCATGCAGCTAGTAGAAAAGGAAATCAGAGAAACTGCAATTAGTCAAGAACTTGATGATTTTCCTGCTTTCGAGGAAGATTTAGTGGCGGCGGAAATTGAGCAGGGGATTGGAGAAGTTGAAATTAGTAAAAAAATCGAAGAATTGTCCGTTCAAGCTGCTGGGTTGGACGTGCAGTTAATAGAAAATCTACCGGATTATGAGGAAATTGATGAAAAGGAAGAAATGACCGAAAGCGATGTTAAAAGTGTCACTGTAGAAATTAGAGAAGAAGTAGAATTTCAAGGAGGCGAAACAGAAATTAAGCGACTGCCTAAAAGAGGTTCCCAGAGAAGGATGAGAAAGAAATAATGATGATATATCTTTTCTAGAGTGTGAGGCGCTATTTATAGCGAAAATGTGCGCCATATACACGCTAAATATAGAGTTGATGCGTATCTATTGTGCATCTTTTATTCCTCGCTATGTGGCAAAATTTCTCTAATTCTTGTCCGAAATCAACTGACGGCTGCTCTTTGTCCGATCGCCCTGCTTTGTTCAATAAATCCGGGTACTTCTGCGATCGCCAAAAATGGAAAAGCTAAACTTTGAGCAGCACGATCGTATTTTCCCTCTACAAGCTGATATAGTTCTAAGGTTTGCCCGCGCTATCTCCAAAGTTCGGGAACGCCAAGGGAAGAATAGATTGTGAACTTATTTAGATAATAATTTGTGTAGTCAGACTCTACACCCAAATCCGGCGGCGGGTCTGTTTCTAAGTCAAAATTTTTGCTTCTGAATAAAGCTTAATTCTGGATGTAGAAACAGGTATCCGGTTCGATTTCTAGAAGCGGATTTTTACCGGATAAGATTAGGGTGTAGAGGAGGAATATAGGGAATAATATAAAGTTTGGTGACAATTTTCCACACTTGTGCTATTTGCCACATTTGTTCCTGCGAGATATCCTGCGCCCAAATATGATATAAAGCCAATCGGATTAAATGGGGATTTCCACCCACAAAATTTATTAGTTTCTCTACATCCTGTATTGGCAAATTCAATCCATGCCGAAGTGCTAAATCTTGCACTTGAGCGCTGGTAAAATCAGGTATTTCAACTGACAGCCCTAGATTTAATGGGGATTGATTGATATTGAGGGGAATAGAAACTTCTGTCGAGTGTACTACTACTAACCGAAGTTTCTGCCAGATATTACTATTGCGATCGCCATACTTTCCTTTTTCGTACCAAGCTCGCAGCAGACTAAAAAAGTCAGAGGCAATTTCGGGGTGAGTGAAAAGGCGATCGACATCATCTAGGGCGAGTACCAGCGGTGAATCGATTTGAGCTAATAAATAATTCTCAAAATAATCTGTGGTGTTATAGTTGCTACCAAACATCTCATCCCAATAGTCTGCTAGTTTGTTCGGTAGCTTCAAGCTCCGACTCACGCAAGCACAAAACCATTGCAAGAATCGATCCAGATTGGTGAATACTTTTTCATCAGCCAGCTTGAGATTCAACACCACTGTTTGATAGCCCTCTTTTCTCCCCCGTTCCAGGATTCTTGCCATCAAGGAAGTTTTACCCATTAGTTGGGGAGCTTTGATGCGAATTAAGGCACCTGGTTGCAAAATCGCTTCGCAGGTGCGAGATTCAATGGGAGGGCGTTCTACATAAAACGCCGAATCGAGAGGTACTTGACCCCCCGGTAATTCTGGTTTTACATCTACACGATCGGGTTCAACTTCTTTAATCTGAGTTTCTGGCCAAGAATAATCAGAGGGATCCAGAATTAGATTAAAAGCCCTGAAATAGCGCTTGAGGGTTTGCTTATCAACGGTAGTAGAGCCATTATTGACCCGGAGCAAGGTATCTACAGCTAAGCCAGTGCGATCGCTCAACTTTTCAAGAGTGTACCGGTAGCCACAGTTTTCTTTAAATTCCGCCTCAGATTTCGCTTTCTGAAGTTTGCTCGATCCTTGAGGGGTAAGGATGACACCGCGCCTGCGTCTGTATTTAGGCTGATACATGGGGTTATTCAACTTAAGCTAGCGTACATTTAACTTTTAAATTGAAAAAATCTAGGAACAGCTTTCCATTCCTCTCCTTTGCACCCAAAATCGTTGGCCATCCTACGGTATTAGCCGGGAACTTAAGTAAATAAATAGCTTAAGAGCCGTTAGTTAAGCTAAACCACAGAAATAATAGAGTATTTTCCCTAATTGTAAGAAATTTTTCCGAATTTGAGCAAGTTTGGCTCATGAGGTTGCTAAATTGGCTACCCACCTAAAACGGGACATTTTGGTTATAGACCCCTTTCTCCAAAGAAGTTTATTGTCCCGCCATAGAAGGGTAGCCACTAAATTTTCCAACTTTTACACCCCTACGGGTGGTATGGGGTGGGAATTTGAGGAGGAAAAATCCTTAACTTCGGATCTTAACTGCGAAAACTGCGATTGTTTACAGCGAGGAGAAGAGGCAGACTGGACTGTAAGCTTGTTCAGCCAATGCTCTCCTAGTGAAGGAACAACTTGATGCTAGATAAAGAAAGCTTGACAGAGAATGTAACAACGAATGTAACTCTCCACCGATTTCGTTCCCTGATCGCTCAAAAAGCCACAAGTGAGACAAAGTTAGACGAGCAACTCCTATTAAAATGCCTGTCTCAAGGCGACAAAAGAGCATTCTGGCAGTTATGGATATGGCATCAAGATTATCTCTACCGTTGCTGTCAAACATGGATGGGAGGCGATCGGGTAGAGGCAGAAGAAGCACTGAGTCGAGCAAGGCAAAAAGCCTGGGAAAAAATGCCTTCTTTCGCTGGCACAATTACTTATCCTAAAGCTTGGCTGGCTCGACTAACCCATAACATCTGCATGGATATACATCGAGAACGCAAGAAAGGTGCAAAGGGTGTCGAGAACATTGAAAATATTTCCGAAGATGAGGGAATTGGTGGTAGCAGCGAATCACCCGAAGCTGCCATGCTCCGTCAGGAAACGAGCCAACACATACGCCGTGCTATTAATAGTCTACCTGCCAAACTGCGAGACCCTTCCATTTTGCGGTGGTATGAGGAGATGCCTTACCGAGATATTGCCAAAAAATTGGCTCTTTCTGAAAATAATGTGCGGAAACGCATCCAACTGGCACGAGAGATTCTGCAAAAGCAGTTGCACAATTATCGTTTAGGTTTGGATACGGCAGAAGTCGAGGAACCGAAGTCGGATGAGCCGGCGACATCTGGCTGCGAAAAGTTGAGGGTAGAAGAGTATGTGCAACAGCCAATTGATTATAGGGTAACAACTACTTATCTTGATTCACTGTTACATACGAGATATAGCTCATCCAGCCTTTTGAGTTGGAGATAATTCCGAAATCTTACAGAATACAGAGCTTTTCAAGTCTGATTGTAGGGGCGAGTTTGGTACGTTGTTGCGCTTTAGCGCTCTTATGAAAACTCAGATAAGAGCGCTAAAGCGCAACAACATACCTTAAAAGGAAAGTGTTGCCGATATTGGGGTGCATTTACAAGCCATTAACTATAATAGGTTTACTCCAATATGTCTAGAGTCACTGCTACTTGCCTGGTACAGCTTAATCAGCCTACCGGGGTGGAAATGAATGCTTATCTAGTTTTAGATGAGAAACTCACAAGGCAAGATATTAAGCTTAAAACATTAAGTAAATACGTGGAGCAGCATCCCACGGGATGGAAGAAACGAAGGGAATTAGCCGAACTGCTATATGCAATGGGCAACTGGCAGCAAGCAGTGGAAGAATATCGCCAAGTGCTACAACGGCAACCTCAATTAATTGATGTGAAATTGCTATTGGGAAAAATCTTGCAGTTGATGGGGAAAGAGACAGAAGCAATTGCAGTTTATGAAACGGCTAAAAGTTTATCTGACAACGAAGCAGTCGGACATCATATTAATGGATTAATTGCAGTGTGTCGCCGTTGTATTGAGCAGGCGGCGGTGTCTTTTGAACAAGCAACATTCCTAGAACCAGAGAATACGGCTCACTGGCTGGCTCTGGGATTGATTTATTTGGAAAAAGAGGCTCCCATTGCAGCGTTGCAAGCTTTTGATACGGTTTTGCAACTGAATCCGAATGACGTTGTAGCTAATAGTCACAGCTACGATGCGTTGATGATGTTGGGGAACTTTCAGGAAGCGGAACAACGTTTGCAGCGAGTGCTGGAGGTGTTTCCCCAGGATTTGCGGAGTCTCAAACTGCTGGCGGATAGTCGCTGTGGTACGGGATTAGTTGGGGGTGAGGAAGGTAAGCGGACAAAGCAAATGATTCAGACGATGCTGCGAATTGCTCCCAATGCTGCTTATGTTCATGATTCGCTGGCCCAGTACCACCTGTTTCGCGGGGAGTGGAAAAAAGGGGTAGCTGTTTTGCAGGAGTTTGTTGAACAGCATCCGCTTAATCTTGGTGGCTGGTATTTCTATGGGCGATGTCTCTTCCGCACGGGGAATTCTATTACTGGGGCGGAAGCGATGCTGAAGGCGTATCGGTTGTATCCCAATGATGGGGAAATTTATCGGGCGCTGTGCGAGATTTTACCTGTGGCGGGGAGAGGAGATGAGCTCAAACCTTTGGTGGAAGAGATGTTGGAGCGGTTTCCAGAGCGCTGGAGTGTCTGGGCGACGGCGGGACGGGTGCTGGTGGAACATTTTCAAGAGATGGAGCGCGGATGTGCGTTGTCTGCGCGGGGAATGCAGCTACAGCCGCAGTTAGCTGATGCTTGGTTCCGACATGGGCGGGTGTTGGCGCTGGCGGGGCGACACCGGGAGGCAGTGGAAGTGTTGGAGCAAGGTTGGCTGTTGTTATTAGAAGGGGGGGGTTGCTTGCAATCTGTACCTGCGGCGGTGTGGTTGGGTGAGAGTTATCGGGTTTTGGGTGAGGAGGAGAAGTGTCGGGGTTGGTTGGAGAAGGGGTGCGTTGGCGCTCTGGAATTGATGAGTTTTAATCCCGGTGTTGCACATTACTGGTGTGGTAGAGCGTTGTCGGGGTTGGGGGATGTGGGGGGTGCTGTGCAGAGTTATCGCAATGCTTTGAGTCAGTATTTGTTTTACCCTGCTCGTGGGGAGGTTAAGGAAGGTTTGGAAAGTTTGTAAATTCTTAATTTGAAAGGCTTCTGTTTTTATAGGTTTGTGGGTGCATCTATCTACCCAATAAATCCTAAAACTCAAAAAAATCATCAGAGCGAATTCCGTTCATTCGTAGAAGAAACACTCAAACAATGGCAGGTGTCAGGAGTGGCGATCGCGATCGTACAAAATGACCAAATCATCCTCTGTGAAGGCTTCGGATTAAGAAATGTAGAGCAGAATTTACCCGTTACACCGGAAACCGTTTCCCCATTGCCTCTTGCACCAAAGCCCTCACCGCCATGACTATCGGCTTGCTAGTGGATGACGGTCAATTAGATTGGGATCGATCGATTCGAGAGTTTTTGCCCAACTGACAATTGCAATAGGAAACCTATTTTTTTTGAAAACAATCGGTCAACCCTTTACTGCGTGTGGGGTTGACCGATTGTTCTTGTCCCGTCAGGTCAAGCTTTGGTGTCAATAAGCTGAAATATCTCTGTAGGCAAACCGAGCCAAAAGCTTAAATTCAAAGGGGTTCAGGATTTTCGTTGCCCCTTGAACCCAATCGGCCCTTCTCCAGCATAAGTCATGCTGCCAGTCAGAGTTTTACCACCGTCATCAGATTTTAGGTTTAGTTCGACCACATTTTGGTTAGCGCGGGAACCGATCACCCATTTGCCTCCTGGATTCCAAGGTGCAGTAGCCCCTCCCCATTGGTTCTCAACTGTGTAAGTATTACTGTCAGAGCGGGTAGCTCGAAAGCCAATCGGCCCTTCTCCAGCATAGGTCATGGTGCCGTTGAGGGTTTGTCCGCCATCAACAGACTTAACATTGATAGCGACAACGTTCTGGTTAGTGCGACCACCGATCGCCCATTCACCTCCTGGATTCCAAGGCGCGGTAGTCCCTCCCCATTGGTTCTCAACCGTGTAAATATTACTAAAGAAGGTAGCTCGAAAGCCAATCGGCCCTTCTCCAGCATAGGTCATGCTGCCAGTCAGAGTTTTACCACCGTCATCAGATTTTAGGTTTAGTTCGACCACATTCTGGTTAGTGCGGGAACCGATCACCCAATCGCCTCCTGGATTCCAAGGTGCAGCAGCCCCTCCCCATTGGTTCTCAACTGTGTAAGTATTACTGCCAGAGCGGGTAGCTCGAAAGCCAATCGGCCCTTCTCCAGCATAGGTCATGGTGCCGTTGAGGGTTTGTCCGCCATCAACAGACTTAACATTGATAGCGACAACGTTTTGGTTAGGACGACTACCGATTACCCATGTACCACCTTCATTCCAAGGAGCAGATGAGCCACCCCATTGATTTTGCACTTGGTATAACGTCATAATTTTCTTGATGTAGTAATATTGGTTGTTTCTACATCCTTAATACGATCTCAAAACCCAATTCGTGAATTTTTCGAGTTATCCCGAAGGATAGCTTTGCACGTACTGACTTAATTCCATTCGCTATCGCTTCTTTGTCACTTACCATTCAATCAGCTATCGGTTCACTGCATCAAGGAGACTTTTGATGAACAGCCAATGGAATCTGAGCCAATTTCGTTTATTATTAGAAGAAACATTCAAACAATGGCTTGTACCAGGAGTAGCGATCGCGATCGCACTTATCAGCATAATTACAAGATAGCCGAGAATTCGATCGCCCTTTAACATCACTCGTTTAATTATTTCGATCGCATTTTCGCAAAAATCCTCAACAGTTAAGCGGAAAAACCCCTCGCAGCCGATAATCACCCGCTTCTCCCCCAAATCTCCACGCACAACAGCATCCTCGAAATAATCTGACATTTCCCGCACACTTACAGGTACGATCGAACTATTGTCATCGGATTTGAGATTGGGGATTGTCCCCATCAGTCAGCCTGCGCGTGGGAATGAATCCGGGGGCTGGTTTTTTTTTATTCAAAATCCCCAATCCCAAATCTCAAATCGGCATAGTCATTAGCCATTTGCCAACAGTCACATAATTGTTGACAATATTGCACAATAGATAAAATTGTAAATATATAGCACCTGCGTTTTTTTTGACCGCTTATGAATAGCAGATTCCTCGATCGACTCCACCACCCCTCGCGCCCCGTCATCGTCTTCGACGGCGCAATGGGAACCAACCTGCAAGTCCAAAACCTCACCGCAGAAGACTTCGGCGGGAAAGAATACGAAGGCTGCAACGAATATCTCGTCCACACCAAGCCGGAAGCCGTCGCCAACGTGCACCGGGGATTCCTCGAAGCAGGGGCCGATGTCATCGAAACAGACACCTTTGGCGGCGCTTCCATCGTTCTCGCCGAGTACGATTTGGCAGACAAAGCATATTATCTCAACAAAACAGCCGCCGAACTCGCCAAGGGTATCGCCGCCGAATTTTCCACGCCAGAAAAACCTCGATTTGTCGCAGGATCGATCGGGCCAGGCACCAAATTGCCCACATTAGGACACATCGATTTCGACACACTCACCACCGCTTTTGCCGAACAAGCAGAAGGACTTTATGACGGCGGCGTTGACTTATTTATTGTCGAAACTTGTCAAGATGTGCTGCAAATTAAATCAGCATTAAATGCTATTGAGGAAGTATTTAAGAAAAAAGGTGCGCGAATTCCGTTAATGGTATCAGTCACAATGGAAGCCACCGGCACAATGTTAGTCGGTTCCGACATCAGCGCCGCCCTCGCAATTTTGCAGCCGTACCCCATAGATATCTTAGGATTAAATTGTGCCACCGGGCCCGATCGCATGGCCGAACACGTCAAATACCTTTCCGAACATTCACCCTTCGTCGTTTCCTGCGTTCCCAACGCCGGTTTACCCGAAAACATCGGCGGCCACGCGCACTACAAACTCACGCCAATAGAATTAAAAATGGCCTTGATGCGCTTTGTCGAAGACTTAGGCGTGCAAGTCATCGGCGGCTGCTGCGGAACCCGCTACGATCACATCCGCGAACTATCAGAAATTGGCAAAACTCTTAAACCCAAAATCCGCGAAATTACTTGGGAACCATCCGCCGCTTCAATTTACACCGCCCAACCCTACGAACAAGAGAATTCCTTCTTAATTGTCGGCGAAAGACTCAACGCCAGCGGTTCCAAAAAATGCCGCGATTTGCTAAACGCTGAAGACTGGGACGGTTTAGTAGCAATGGCGAGGGAACAAGTGCGAGAAGGCGCGCACATTCTTGATGTTAACGTTGATTATGTCGGCCGCGACGGCGTGCGAGACATGAAAGAATTAGTTTCCCGCGTTGTGACTAATGCAACTCTCCCTTTAATGCTGGATTCCACAGAATGGGAAAAGATGGAAGCCGGTTTAAAAGTTGCGGGCGGCAAATGTTTGCTGAATTCCACTAACTACGAAGACGGAGAACCGCGTTTTTATCAAGTTTTGGAGTTGGCGAAAAAATACGGCGCGGGCATAGTTATTGGTACAATTGACGAAGACGGGATGGCGAGAACTGCCGACCAAAAATTTGCGATCGCCCAACGCGCCTATAACGCCGCCGTCGCCTACGGAATTCCCGCCGAAGAAATCTTTTTTGACACCCTAGCTTTGCCCATTTCTACCGGGATAGAAGAAGACAGAAAAAACGGCAAAGCCACCATCGAATCCATCCGCCGCATCCGCCAAGAATTGCCAGGATGTCACGTAATTTTAGGAGTTTCTAACATTTCCTTCGGCTTGAATCCGGCGGCGCGGCAAGTCTTGAATTCGATGTTTTTGCACGAAGCAATGCAAGCGGGGATGGACTCGGCAATTGTCAGCGCCAATAAGATTTTGCCCCTAGCTAAAATCGACCCCAAACACCAAGAAATCTGCCGTAAACTGATTTACGACGAACGGGAGTTTGACGGCGATATTTGCGTTTACGACCCCTTGGGCGACCTGACAACGGTGTTTGCGGGCAAAACTACCAAGCGCGATCGTACAGAAGACGCAAGCCTCCCGGTAGAAGAACGTCTCAAGCAGCACATCATCGACGGCGAACGCATTGGGCTCGACATCCAACTCGCCAAAGCCTTAGAAACCTATCCCCCCCTCCACATTATCAATACCTTCTTGCTAGACGGGATGAAAGTAGTCGGAGAATTGTTCGGTTCGGGACAAATGCAACTACCCTTTGTATTGCAGTCAGCAGAAACAATGAAAGCGGCAGTTGCCTATTTAGAACCGCACATGGAAAAGTCCGAATCCGGGGACAATGCCAAAGGCACATTCATCATCGCTACTGTCAAAGGCGACGTTCACGATATCGGCAAAAACTTGGTTGATATTATCCTATCAAACAACGGCTACCGAGTGATCAACTTGGGAATTAAACAGTCAGTTGACAATATCATCGAAGCTTACGAAAAGCACAAAGCCGACTGTATTGCCATGAGTGGCTTGCTGGTAAAATCCACCGCATTCATGAAAGAAAATCTGGAAGTATTCAACCAGAAAGGAATCACAGTTCCGGTAATTTTGGGCGGCGCGGCTTTGACTCCCAAGTTTGTACATGAAGACTGCCAAAATACCTACAAAGGTAAAGTCGTTTACGGCAAAGATGCGTTTTCCGACTTGCACTTTATGGACAAACTCATGCCAGCCAAATCTGCTGGAAAATGGGAAGACTTGCAAGGATTTTTAGATGAAATCGGGCATGATAATGGGGCGGTTAAAGAAGCTAAAGCTTCGCCAGAAACTTCTGTAGAAGATGCGAAGAAAGCAGACACTCCTGTGGTGATAGATACCAGGCGATCCGAAGCAGTGGCAGCAGATATCGATCGCCCGAATCCTCCTTTCTGGGGAACGAAACTGTTGCAGGGAGAAGACATCCCATTTGAGGAGATTTTCTGGCACTTAGATTTGCAAGCTTTAGTTGCGGGTCAGTGGCAGTTCCGCAAGCCAAAAGACCAATCGCGGGAAGAATACGATGCTTTCTTAGCTGAGAAAGTTTATCCCATATTGGAAGAGTGGAAACACAAAATTATCACTAAAAAGTTACTGCAGCCGCAAGCAATTTACGGGTATTTTCCCTGTCAAGCTGAAGGCAATTCTTTGCATTTGTACGACCCGGAAATTATGAATGGCGGGCAAACAATAATCAGTGGCGGGCAAACAATAATCAGTGGCGGGCAAACAATAATCAGTGGCGGGCAAGATGCCCACCCCACAAAAGAAAGTGGCACAGGCATCTTGCCTGTGGCTGGAACAGAAAGTGGCACAGGCATCTTGCCTGTGGCTGGAACAGAGAGTGGCACAGGCATCTTGCCTGTGGCTGGAACAGAGAGTGGCACAGGCATCTTGCCTGTGGCTGCAACATTCACATTTCCCCGGCAAAAATCGGCGCGCCGGCTGTGCATTGCGGATTTCTTCGCGCCCAAAGAATCGGGTAAAATCGATGTATTTCCCATGCAAGTAGCGACAGTGGGAGAAATTGCTACAGAGTACGCGCAAAAGCTATTTGCTAACAATCAATATACCGACTATCTCTACTTTCACGGGTTAGCGGTACAGACAGCGGAAGCAATAGCAGAATGGACTCACGCGCGAATTCGGCGGGAATTGGGATTTGGTAGCGAGGAACCGGACAACATTCGCGATATGCTGGCACAAAGATATCGCGGTTCGCGGTACAGTTTCGGCTATCCTGCTTGTCCGAACATGGCGGATCAGTACAAGCAACTGGAATTGTTAAAGTGCGATCGTATCAACCTGTACATGGATGAAAGCGAACAACTTTATCCCGAACAATCAACAACCGCAATTATCACCTATCACCCAGCAGCCAAATACTTCAGCGCTTAATTTCTAGGGTGCGACTCACACTTTTTTCTGTCGTTTTTCTCGTTCTTGTACTCGTTATACTCGTTACCAGGCTCTGCCGATTCGTGATAACTTAACGTCAAACCCAATCACAGACTGCTGTTTGAGTATTAAGCTCAGATCCCCCCTAGCCAACCCCTACTCCCCTTAAGAAGGGGGGGACAAGAGTCTTCTCAAAGTCCCCCTTCTTAAGGGGGATTTAGGGGGATCTAGACTTAGCTAAAGGCGAGATTTATCAATGGTTTCAGTCTTAAGTTGTCACCAATGGGCTCTGCCTGGGAACAAAGATCCAGAGGCTCTGCCTCCATTTAAAAACCTGGAGGCAGAGCCTCAAGAAATGCGTTCCAAGGTAGAACCTGGGAACGAGAAAAAAAATAGTTCACGAATTAAAGCAACAAAAAAGCACCTTAACAAAAGTGCTTTCTATGTATATGAACTTTCCGTGTCTGACGAAACTTTTATGAGTAATTCCGGGGAGTGCGTGCACCGGCAGATGCTCCTACCATCGAAGCAACTAAACCCAATAGTGAGCCGAACAAAAACGACCAACCAGCTTTCGCAGCATTACCAGCGATATTGCGAGTATCCTGAGCAGTTACGTTAGGCGCTTGGTTCGGCAAATCGACCCCGCTTTGCTGCGCTTGATTAATTGCTTCTCCCGCATTCGCAGCTATGACGCCAAAAGTGCCGGCCACGCCATTTGCTAACAGCCAAGAGCCGATTGTTAAGGTGGTTGCCCACAAAATTGCTCCGTTCAAAAGCGCTGTGTTGCGGTTCATCGGGCCGCAAGCGCGAGCAGTTACCCAACCGCCAAGGGCTAAGCTAATTAACAAACTGATAATTGACCAAATTCCGACGCCGGTACCCACGTCTCCTGAAATAGTGCGCGGAGCTCCTGAACCAGCAATGCTGCTCAACCCGATCGCAGCGCCCAATGCACTTAACACCAGTTGTGTGGCGATCGCAATTACCAAACCCGAAAAAATCGGGCCCCAACGTACTCGATCGTGGTATTCCATCACTGAATTTACGACCACGGGTTCAGTACCAACGTTATCTACAGGTCTATTTACGTATGACATAGGTTTTTCTTTCCTCTTAGAGTTGCTTTAATTTTTAACAATCTTTCACTTAAGCATTGATTGTGGCTGAGATTGATAAAAACTATATCTGCCTGGGGAAATAACCAGTATCTATGTCTGAAGAAAGAAACGAAAAAGTCATCCGCCCCCAGCCACCCGCTATTAGCTAATGACTGATGACTGATGACTGATGACTCATAACTATTTTATCCCGTTGGAAAAGTTCCCGGATGTATACAGGAAATGCGGACGTATACAGAAAAAACTGCTTAACGCAATCTTACAGCCGTTCCAACGGCAGTAATCAGCAGCAAAGCCCCGCTGGAGTCTACATTAATCGTGCCGGTGTCAACTTCCACCCCGATTACGGCATTGGCGCCGAGGCGCTGGGCCCGTTTTTCGAGTTCCGCGAGGGCATCTCGCTGTCCTTTGAGAAACACTTCCTCGTAACTGCCGGTGCGGCCGCCGATGATGTCGCGAATGCCCGCGAAGAAATCTCGCAGGGCATTGGTGCCGTAGACAACCTCAGCAGTTACAATTCCCAGGTAAGATTGAATTTCTGCTCCTTGGATGATATCAGTTGTTGTTACAATCATCAGTTGGCCTCAATCACGAAAATTTTGAGTGGGTCTTGTTCTGTAGATTTACTACATCTCGCCACTCAAACATTCCTGGTAAATCATAAGTTGTCAGCTTGTCAAGCTGACAGCAACTCGCTCTTCCATTCCACATACTCTTTGAAACACATGGCCGTGCACAAACAAAGTCTCTTGGTATTCAGTACGTTGCTAATAGCAGGATTCGCTGTCGCAGCGCCGCTTCGGGCGCTCTCAGCAGAAACAGTCGTTCAAGTCAACCCTCAAAATGATTCAAATTTAGATGCTCTGCTGCGACAAGGGCGCGAGTTTGTAGATGTAGGAGACTACAGTAGGGCGATCGCCATTTATCAGGAAGCTGCGCGTTTAGATACGGAAAACCCGCGCATTTTTTCTGGTATTGGCTATTTAGAAGCGCGTCAAGGCAACTATGAAGCCTCAGTAGAATTTTACCAACAAGCGATCGGTCTGGAACCGAACAATGCGGACTTCCAATACGCATTAGGATATGCTATGGCGAATTTACAAAACTACCCCGCAGCAGCCACAGCTTATCGCCGCGCCGCTGCGCTCGATCGCAAAAATGTCAATGCCCGCATCGGTCTGGGAGTGGTACTCTTTCAGCAAAAAGATTACAGCGGTTCTTTTAAAGCATACCAAGAGGCGATCGCCCTCGATCCAAAAAGTTGGCAAGCTTATTCTTCAATGGGTTTAGTATTGATCCAGCAGGGAAGTTTTGCCAGTGCTGTCACCGTGCTCCAAGAAGCAGCCCAACTCGCTCCCAAACAAGCAGGTGTCCAGTTAAAATTAGGCACTGCTTTGCTGCGTGCCGGCTATACTTCCGAAGGGCTAGCAGCTTTTGAAGAAGCTGCCAAATTGGAGCCCCGGAATCCAGAAGTGCAGCTAGAAATTGGCGAACTTCTCCAGGCTCAAAACGACTTCGACGGAGCGCTTATAGCTTATCAGCGGGCTATTGCGGTGCGACCGAATTTAGTGGAAGCACACGCAGGAATCGGCGAAATTCAACTGAAAAAACAAGATTTTTTAGGAGCCATTACCACTTTTAGGCGAGTGATTGGACTCGATCCAAACCGGGCAGAAGCTTATTATAATATGGGTACGGCACTCAAAGCGCGCGATCGCAAATCCGAAGCAATTGAAGCTTTTAAACAAGCCCTCGACACTTACCGCCAGCAAGGCAACAATGATGGTGCCAAAAAAGCTGAGGCTGCGCTCCAGCAACTAAAGTAATATGTCTCAATGTACTAATAGGTAATTGGCTAGCAGTTTTGAGTGTGGAGTAAGTATTTTTCCTAGGGCTTAACTCCTTCCACTCCCCGTCTTGCAAGGAAAAAAGCAATCTCAAAACTGTTTCTCTTCCCTATTCCCTATGCCCCCTTTCCTCTTCCTTCTTCCTTCTTACTTCCTTTGCGTAAATTGTTTAATTGAACGCAGATAAATTTGCCTAAATATAGTACAATATTGGCGCAATTGGAGAAGGGTGAGTGCTCGGTAAGTTTAAGCAGAAATCAGGGCGATCGCACAACAGAATTTTGTCAAAGCTCCCTCTTTTGTAATATGCTAAAAGGGCTTACTGACAATGAATCTATTTCTATTGGTAGAGACAGCCAACTTGTTAACATTTGTAAAATAAGCAAAATATCCTCTCCCTAGAACTTCATCTATGCAAACGTATGATGTCATTATCATAGGCGCAGGTCACAACGGACTCGTCTGTGCATCTTATCTGCTGAAAGCTGGATATACCGTCCTGTTGTTAGAAAAACGTTCGGTTCCCGGGGGCGCAGCAACTACTGAAGCGGCCATTCCCGAATTACCGGATTTTAAATTCAATATGTGCGCGATCGACCACGAGTTTATCCATTTAGGGCCAGTTGTAGAAGAATTAGAACTGGAAAAATACGGTTTAGAATATCTTTTCTGCGATCCAGTGGCCTTTTGTCCGCATCCCGACGGTAAATATTTCTTAGCGCACAAATCCGTTGAAAAAACTTGTGCTGAAATTGCCCGCTACAACGAGCGCGACGCTAAAAAATATGCCGAATATACAGACTTTTGGCAGCGGGCTTTAGGGGCAATGGTTCCGATGTTTAATGCGCCACCAAAATCGATCGTAGATATTCTGGGCAACTACGATATTTCAAAAATCAAAGATTTATTGTCAGTCATCGGTTCACCCGACAAAACGCTGGACTTTGTTCGCACGATGCTCACCAGCGCTGAAGACCTTCTCAACGAGTGGTTTGACGAGGAATTTATCAAAGCACCCCTAGCAAGATTCGCCGCAGAACTAGGCGCGCCTCCTTCGCAAAAAACCCTTGCTGTAGGCGCAATTATGCTGGCAATGAGACACAATCCCGGCATGGCAAGACCGCGCGGTGGGACGGGTGCATTAGTGCAAGCGCTGCTCAATTTAGTGAAAAGCTATTCCGGTGTGGTACTTACCGACCAGCACGTCGAGAAAATATTAGTTGATGATGGTCGCGCTGTGGGAGTTCGAGTTGCCAACGGCACGGAATACCGTGCGACAAAAGGTGTCATTTCTAATATTGATGCTAAGCGCTTGTTTCTGCACTTAATGGACTCCAACGATGTTGACAGTGCCGACCCGGATTTGCGGGAAAGATTGGAGCGCAAAATTGTTAACAACAACGAGACTATTCTCAAAATAGACTTAGCTCTCAATGAAATGCCCAAGTTCGATCGCTGGAATCATCGGGACGAATATTTAATTGGTTCGGTTTTAATTGCAGACTCGGTGAAACACGTTGAAATTGCTCACAGCGAGCCTTCAATCGGCAGAATTCCCGACTCTGACCCATCGATGTATGTAGTGTTTCCGACGGTACTAGACCCGTCAATGGCTCCCCCCGGACATCATACGGCTTGGATTGAATTTTTTGCTCCTTACCAGATCGAAAATGCTGAAGGAACCGGCCAGCACGGTACGGGTTGGACGGATGAGCTGAAAAACAAAGTTGCCGATCGCTGCATTGATAAATTAGCAGAATACGCGCCAAATATCAAAAATTCAATTATAGGGCGCCACGTGGAAAGTCCGGCAGAATTGGGAGAGCGTTTGGGGGCTTTGAAAGGGAATTATTATCACGTTGATATGACGCTAGATCAGATGATATTTTTCCGTCCTTTGCCGGAGTTGGCGAATTACAAAACGCCGATCGATGGTTTGTTCCTCACGGGGGCGGGAACGCATCCGGGTGGCTCAATTTCTGGGATGCCGGGACGCAATACCGCTCGCGTTTTCATGCACTCGCAGCAGCCTTTCGCGCAGACTTTAGCAGATGCGGCTAATACTCTGAAAGCGAAGGGGAAGTCGGTATTTCGGAGTAATGAGAAGTAAGGTTTTTAGCAACCGCAGATGAGGGCAGATAGACGCAGATGAATCACATCTGCGTTTGTTTGTTTGTTTGTATTGATTTATCTGTTGGCAAGTGCGATAATTTTTTCTGGTTGATTCCCTGTGAAGGGAAAACGATTTGCGATCGCCCTCAATACCCTTTCTAAAGCCTGTGAATCTTTCGGGCTGGGTGGCGACGGTTTGCGTTTCATCAAAGCTGTTAAAATATTTTGTCATCCTAGAGCATCTTCCATCGATAAAATTCTCAATATGAGAATAACAAGTTAACGCTAAAAGCATTTTTGAACTTAGTATTGCAGTCAAATATATAATTTAGCAGAACAGGCAAGCCCCTGGTAGAAGTCGCTCCCCATCTCCGAATCAGGGCGCCGCCGATCCCCCAACATCTCGCATTCTCCTCAATTCATACTTTATGCGGATGAAAACGCCGGCCCCAAGTTGAGAGACTGAGAAGTGGCGTTACCCTTTTTTTAGCGATGGCAAACCGAGTTTTGATTGTCGGTGGGCGGGGACGAATTGGCAGCAGCGTTGCCCAAGACCTTGTTACTCATACCGACGCGGAAATTACTGTTACCGGACGCAACTCTGAAGCCTCTATTGGGCCAGGATTGCCGCCGGATAGGGTGCAGTATCAAACTTTAGATTTAGCAGACAGTGCAGCCCTGCACCAAGCGGTTTCATCCTCTAATCTCGTCGTTCACTGTGCGGGGCCTTTTCACTACCGAGACGCTAGTGTACTGAAAACTTGCATAGAAGCAGGTGTTAATTATACTGATGTCAGCGACAGCCGCAGTTTTACTCGCAGAGCTTTAGAATTGCGCGAAACAGCTAAAAATTCTGGGATTACTGCTATTATTAACACTGGCATTTTTCCCGGTGTGTCTAATAGCATGGTGCGGCGAGATGTGGAACAATTAGATGAAGCAGAAAACATCCATTTGAGTTATGTTGTCGGAGGTTCTGGCGGTGCTGGCGTTACCGTTATGAGAACCACTTTTTTAGGTTTGCAAACTCCTTTTGACGTTTGGGCCGATCGCAAGTGGCAGCAAGTAAAACCCTACAGCGATCGCGAAACAATTGAATTTCCAGCACCCTACGGCAACACAGGCGTTTACTGGTTCGATATGCCGGAAGCAATCACTTTGCCCGAAACTTTCCCCGTCAAATCAGTTGTGACTAAATTCGGTACGTCTCCCGACCTTTACAATCACCTTACCTGGTTTGTTGCCAAGTATTGGCCCGCTAGCTGGCTCAAAAATAACTCCGTGATTGAATTTCTCTCCTACGTCAGTTACGGGATGACCAGTGTTAGTAATAGTTTTAGTGGGGTTGGTGTGGCAGTGCGATCGCAAGTGACCGGTCTCAAAAACGGTCAACCCGCTAAAGTTTGCTCGACAGCGATACACCCTAGTGCAGCAGTCGCTACGGGCATCGGTACTGGCAGCATAGCTCAATTAATGTTAGAAGGAAAACTGGAAAAACCGGGCGTTTGGTCGGTCGAACAAGCTCTTTCTACTGAGCTATTTGAACGAGCTATGCAGAACAGAAAACTAGACATAGAGCAGGTTCTTTTGTAGTTAGTTAGGTTATTTATAGCAATTTAAAATCTTGGAAAATAGGATTTTTGCCAGAACTGCGAAGACGCGAAAGACGCGCCTAAAAAGAAGAGTCAGGGGCTTCTTAATTGATGGGAAAACCCCTAGATAGGGTTCCTCGCAGGAATTGCGATCGCCCCTGATAGGAGATGAGTTCCGCTTGTATAACTAATCTATCTTTTGGTAGAAGTAATAATAACAAGCAGGCGCTTAAGATATGGGATGTCACGGGAAACATCCCTTTTGGCTCGCTCTAGATGCGGTAGCTGCGACAAAGAATGCGCTTGAACCAAGGTTGTCAATGTGCGATCGCAGTGAAGGGGCGACAAACACCATGATTTTTGCGGAAAAATACGAGGAGAAGTTGATATGAAGCGGGTTTTAAAAGCTCTAGGACAAACATTGAGCCAAAGCATTTTGCTGGTATGTACCCTGGCGTTCATTGGTCTGCTAAGTCTAGCGATAGTACCCAGTCAGGCTGCTTACGCAGGTCAAGACAGGAGTCAGGCGCAGCCAGAAGCTAAAATTACTGACCCCGCAGAAAGTTTCGAGGATCTCAATCCCCAAGCAGCTTACGAAGAAATAGTCAAAACCTCTCAAAATCCTGCAACGGTCGAGAAAGCTTACGACGAAAGCTTAAAGGAGTACAAGGGAGAACACCCGCAAGAAGGCATAGTTCAAAAAGCTGAAGAGTTGATCGAAAAGGTAACTGGCAACTAATAAATCCAGAGATTTATATCTAACTCAAGTTGCTGGTAAATAAACAGCTTCAGTGAATAAACAAGGGAGCCGAGTTTAGAACTCACTTGAACATCACGATCTAGGGTGCGCCTCGGCGCACCTTATCCCTTGAGAGTAGCGTGTAAAACTCGTTTTTGAGTCGAGAAGTATTTGATCGTTTCCTTCCTTTTGAAGCTAGCAGCTTCATCCTTAAGGCAGATGAATAGATATGAATTTAAAAGGTAAATTTAATCATAGTTACAGTTAGATAAAAGGAAAAAATATCATGAGCGATGACAAAAAAACGGTACATGAACCTGATGCTAACCTAGATCCGCTTTCGGGGGAAACCGGGGCTCATCCAGTCGCAACGGGTATTGGTGCGGCGAGTGCCGGTGCTGCGGGTGCTGCGATCGGCGGTGCCATCGGCGGGCCTGTAGGAGCAGTTGTCGGCGCTGTTGTGGGTGCCTTTGGCGGCGGTTTGGCGGGCAAAGGTGTGGGCGAGGCGATCGACCCCACGGTAGAAGAGGCTTACTGGCAAAGCAACTACAGTTCCCGTCCTTACGTGGACACGAGCGCGACTTACGAAGACTATCAGCCTGCATACCGCACGGGTTATGAGGGATACAGTCGCTATGGCGCTACTGGTAAGAAATACCACGAGATCGAACCGGATTTGCAGCGCGACTACGAAACAAATCGCGGTAAGTCTAATGTGACTTGGGAAAAAGCTAAGCACGCCACGCGCGACGCTTGGGATCGGGTGGAACGGGCTGTTCCTGGCGACATTGACAAAGACGGCCGCTAAGGGCTTACACCAAATATTTCTCAGTCTTGGAGACACACAAACTCAAGCATTCCGGTGATTTTTAGCCGGATACCGGAATGGAGGGAAGTGTTTGATCAAAAAAACCCGGCTGCTGCGTCTGAGACTGTTGTTGATAGGTAACACAGTTTTTAACGCGAGTTTAGCGAAGTTTTTGGGGATTTTCAGCCCCTCTCTACATCGGAGAGGGTATTTTTATGCTCGCTTGAAATCGCATTTTTTAGCACGATTTTTATTTCATATCATGTTCGATCGAGTGACCGCGACTAAAAGGGCGGGTTTTTGAGATTGTCAATTATTGGCAGATATTTTTCGTGAACCCGCCCCTACCATATTAGGGCTAATCGACCGGAAATGATATCACAGGACTGTTCGCTGTGAGAACTCGCTAGAGACGTAGAGGCTTTGCTGTGCGGGACGATCGCACTCCTAAAAAATGCTTTTTACCAAATCGGGATGCTTCCGTTTGAGATTAACATTTTTTTTTGACTATTAGCCTTAAAATTAAACTTATTCAGGACTGAGGCATCGATTGCATATTTCTGTCATTGTTCGCGATGCGCTTTCTTCAATCGCAGCCGGATCGTAAAGCGTCGGTGGCTTCAACTCCGATAATTGTTAACCTAAATCCTCTCATTCAAAATTGGTATTACTTGTGGATGAAATGTTGGAAAGAGCTTGGACACTCAAGCAAAATTTAATTGACTTTGTGCTGGATGCTGAGGGAGAGTTGGCGGTAGCTTTGGAAGCTTTTGCAGCAGCTCGATCGACCGGCGAGCGCTACGATATTGCTCAGCAAAATCAAGTGATTGACAGTTTTACCATCGAAGGTAAAGTCGGAGAGAAAACGCCGATCGACCTATTTGTCGAAAGTCAGCCGGATTTAACCGAGAGCGATCTTAGCTTGCTCGAAAGTTGGGAGCACAGAAGCTTCACTGGCTTATTTGAAATCACTCAACTTTCCCCCGACAGGTTTGAACTGATGAACTGGCTGACGGCTAAGCACTACGTTGTCAAGCCTAACAGTCCTAATTTTCTGGCAGAAATGTCTCGCTTTAAGTTAGGAGAAATCTTGCTGGCTAGGATTTCTCCCCTTACCGATGACTGGTGGATACTTTCGAGCTCTCCCATTATGAAGGGGAAATTGGGTAAGCCGAAGTTGGCGGTGGCGATCGGTAATTTCAAGCAAAATCACAAACAGAACCTGTACAGCGATGCCCCGGAATTGTTAGAGCAAGCTTGGGAGTCGGTAGAAAAGTACCACGAAGATTTTACCGAATTTTTTGGCAGTGAGGAATTGACGCTATCGGGGTATCACCTGAATAAACAGTTGACTGAATTTCAGGAATTTATCACTAAAAAACGCCTAGCTGATATCGGCGTTGATGGAAGTAAATCTCTGGCGGATATCGTTGAAGATGCCGGAGTCGATCGAGAAGAAGTCAAAGCAGCCGCCATCGCCGCAGCAGGTGCTGATGCTAACGCAGTTGAGGTAATGCTCGACAGCAATGCTAGTGCAAAAATGGTAATGCCGAAAGTCGAATTGCCCGATCGCTTCAAGAAAGCCGAACAGGTGAGTGCACTTTCTCATCCTCGCTGGGGACAAACCTTTTTGTCTACTTACGCTCAATTTACTGCACTGCTAGCAGCCGAAGACTTTTCAACCGTTCCCGGTTACGAAAAGCTGGTGCGTAACTATCTAGAAGATCCTGCAATTAATGTCTGGATTTGGCAACGGTTAGCTAAAGTTAATCCAGCGAAATTAGAACAAATTTTGCAAACTGTATTGGAACGTACAGACTTTCAGCTCGATCGCGATTTAGATGCCTTGCTGCAAGAGTTTAAAAAACCCTTAGAACCCGAACTCCCGGAAATTGCCAGCGTTCCCGTGCACCTGCACAACTTATTTCAGGAAGCTTTAGGCGAAGTTAATAAGTCAAAGTCCAAACCCCAGGATAAAAAGAAAAGCTCTAAAGGCTTTAAATCCTAAGCCACTAAGTTCGCGGCATACTCACAGCTAACTGTGAGCGGATTGCCCGGTAATATTACTCAAATAGCTTTGCAGTCAGGACTTTAGTTTTTCTTCACCGCGATCGAAAAAACTGAAGTCCTCACTACAAACACTTTTTGTTAATCTTCAACTCGTCGGACAGCCATGCGTTGCAGCGGCAGGCTGAGTATGCTAGAAGCAGTCAATAAGTAAGAAAGAACCGTAGTCAGCTTTAAACTGAGCAATAACCAGCTATCCTCTGGTAGGTGAAGTTTCAGCCCGAAAAAAGAGATGCAGTACACTATCCAGTAAGTAAAGCTCATCTTGATTAGAATTTCTTCGCTCAAAGTGCGATCGTCCGTTGGCTGCGAGTCACGATTATCACCCAGCAGGACTAGACCCGCAATAGATGCCACAAAAGAAACCATAACGAGATAGTCATGCCAGTTAAGCTCAACCATTTCTAAACTCCGCTTTTATCCGAATTTTTGGAATCAGACATCAGTCTAAAGGATAAGTTTTCCCGGTCAAAGCAATAGTTACAAATTGAAACAGCCGCAGTTACAAATCGCAATGAAAATTCCCCGCAACCGCCAGGAACAGACTCGTTTAGTCAGCCGCCAAGGACAATTCCCCTTAAATATTGTCAAGTTGGGAGTACCTCGCCTGCATTTTGCAGACCTCTACCACAGGCTGCTAACTCTTTCTTGGCCTCGATTTTTCATCCTGATTTGTCTCTCCTATACAGTCGCGAATTCTTTATTTGCCTTAGCTTACTTGGCGGGAGGAGATTGCATTGCTAACGCGCGGCCGGGTTCTTTCCAAGATGCTTTTTATTTCAGCGTGCAAACAATGGCGACGATCGGCTACGGCGCCATGTATCCGCGCACGGATTACGCTAATACTATAGTTGCGATCGAAGCACTTTTTGGTTTGTGGGGAGTAGCGATGGTGACGGGACTGGCTTTTTCGAGATTTTCTCGACCAACAGCTAGAGTTATCTTCAGCCGCGTAGCTGTGATCGCTCCTTTCAACGGTGTTCCGACTCTGATGTACCGCACTGCAAATCAGCGTTTTAACCAAATTTTAGAAGCGCAGCAGCGAGCTACTTTGATCCGTGACGAGGTAACAGCGGAAGGAGAATTTATGCGGCGTTTTTACGATTTGCAATTGATGCGAAGTCACTCTCCGGTTTTTGCATTAACTTGGACGGTTATGCACGCAATTGATGAGAACAGTCCTTTGTACCAACTTACTGCCCAAGACTTGATGGAACAGCAAGCGGAAATTGTAATTACGTTAACAGGAATTGACGAAACAGTTTCGCAAACTATTCATGCGCGACATTCTTTTGTGGCGTCTGAAATTATGTGGAATATGCGGTTTGTAGATATTCTTTTGAAATCGGCGACGGGAGGGCGGGTGGTTGATTATAGTCGGTTTCACGATGTGAAGCCGGTTGAATGAAAGTTGGGAGTTAGCCACCAGTGCTAGAATACCTGTATGGCAAAAAAAAGTTAATATTTATGAACTCAATAACTGCAAATACGACACTGAAAGAATTGCAAGCGCAACTCTTAGCTTTAACTCCCGAAGAGAAGGCTCAAGCTATAGAATTACTAGCCCAAAGTTTAAGAAAATTTTGGTCGGGAATTCAAAAGACTCCCGGCGTGTGCGGCGGCGATGCTTGCATCAGACAAACGCGAATTCCTGTTTGGGTGCTGGTGAATGCTCGCCGTTTAGGTATTTCTGAAGCTGAACTCCTAGAAGACTATCCGACTCTGCGTGCCGCTGATTTGGCGAATGCTTGGGCTTATGCTGAGGCATATCCTGATGAGATTGAAATAGCAATTAGAGAACAGGAAGAGGCATAAACAGTGGCAGATATTTATAGCGAGATCGCACAAAGCATTAAAACTGAAATATTTTACCATTTTAAATCAGGCTTTTATGAACGGGCAAGATGCCCGTTCCACAAGAAATTTATTCTTTGTGGAACGGGCCGAAGAGCCCGTTCTTGAAAATGGTACAACATCTCAGTTAAAATAAACAAAAAAATCCTTGTACTATGCGAATAATTCATACTGCTGACTGGCATTTAGGGCGGCGTTTCCGAGGGATCGATCGCACTTTTGAAATTGCGATCGCCCTGGAACAGATTTTGAAGCAAGCAAAAGCGTTAGATGTCGATGCTGTGCTCGTTGCGGGCGACATTTTCGACGTGCCCAACCCTCCCGCTTACGCCGAACGCATTGCTTATAACTTTTTCTGCGAACTCCAAGCGGCAGGAATTCCCGCAATTGCGATCGCCGGTAATCACGATTCGGCATCCCGCATCGACAGCATCGCGCAATTGCTTTCCCTCGCCGGTGTTCGCGCTTTAGGCAAACCCAGGCTTTCCGCCGACGGCGGCACGATTACTCTCAATACAAAAAGCGGTAAACTTTGTGTGGGAGCGATGCCTTTTGCTTCCGAACAAAGACTGTTAGATGCTAATTCTCTCTGGCAGTCGGGCGATGCCGATCGCCGCAAAGATTACCGCGAAATAGTAGCATATTTACTCGAAGATTTAACCAGAGAGTTTAGAGACAATACTGTGAATATTCTCATGGGACACATGAGCATTGACGGCGCTCGGTTGGCAAAATCCGAAGTCGCTTATTACACGCGAGAAAAATACCTGCTGTCATCAGAAACTCTGCCCCCGGAAGCTCAGTATGTTGCCCTCGGACACATCCACATTCACCAGCGGATTTCTGAGACTTCTCCCGCTTATTATTCCGGTTCTTTGATTCAATTAGATTTTGGAGAAGCGGAACAGGAAAAAGGATTTTGCTTGATAGAAGTTGAGCCGGGAAGTCAGGCAAAGGTGGAATTTAAGCCTGTGGCTTGCCACAAGCCGTTAAAAGTGCTTAAATGTCATAACGACAATCTCGATGAAACTTTACAAGCTCATCAGTATCATCCGGGTTTCTTGAAAGTAATTGTCGAACTGGACAGTCCGCAAATCGGACTTGCCGATCGAGTGCGCCAAATCTGTTCTCAAGCGTTGTTAATTGAACCGCGCTATCCAGACGCAGCGCTAGAAGCAACCGAAATAACTAATATCGATCCCAATAATTTCGATCCGGCAGCAGAGTTTTGCAACTATTATCAAAACCGCTTGGGAACGACACCAAAACCGGCAGTATTGGAGGAATTTAAAAATTTGTACAAGAAGTTTAAGGAAACAGTTAATAATTAGATGGGTAAAAAGATACAATCCAAAATCCCAAATTAACTGGTTCCCAGCCTCCGTCTGGGAACCAATATCCAGAGGCTCTGCCTCGCGCTTAAATAGGAAAATTGGAGGCAGAGCCTCCGGATATGCGTTACCAGGCAGAGCCTGGTAAAGAGTAATAGAAATCCACCATCTAAAATCTAAAATCAGTATGCGTCCACTCGAACTTATTCTCGAAGGATTTACCAGCTTCCACCGCGAACAGCGTTTAGATTTTTCTCAACTCGATTTGTTTGCAATTACTGGTGCTACAGGTGCGGGCAAATCTTCACTGTTAGATGCCATGACTTACGCTCTTTTTGGCACGACAACTCGCAGCGGCAAACAAGTAAGTGATTTGGCAAGTCAAGGCAGCGAAAATTTAAAAGTGCAGTTGCGTTTTGCTGTGGGTTCGGCACAGTATCGGGTGACGAGAAGGTGGCGTTTCCGTCCGAAATCTCCTGAAAATAAGGTGATTTTGGACAACTGGCAAAATGGTCAATGGGAAACTTTGGGAACGAGTATTGTTGCTGTTCAAAATACCATTGAACAGATTTTAGGAATGGATTTTGATACTTTTACGCGAGCAATTGTTCTGCCTCAAGGCAAGTTTGATGAGTTTATTAAAGGGGATACATCTAAACGTCGGGAAATTTTGCGGCAGCTAGCAGGATTTGAGATTTTTGAGCAGATGCGGAAGGAAACAAATGAACTCGCAAAGCTGCTGAAACAGGAACGGGAAATGGTGGAAAGGCAGCTAGCGGATTTAAGTGCGCCGACGGCTGATGAGGTGGCTCAAAGACGATCGCAACTTTTGATTTTAGAGCAGCAGTTGCCTGAGTTCGATCGCGCTGTGATGAAAGCTCAGAAGGCTCTAGATGAAGAGGAACAGCTATTTTCGCAAATCGCTCGCTGGCAAGAGTTACAACAACAACTGACCCAATTAAATGCTAATTCTGCTGAGGTTGCAATTTTAGCACAGCGTTTAGAAAGAGCGCAAACTGCCAATCATTTACAGGGAGATTGGGCTTTAGTGCGATCGGCTCGCAGTCAGTATGAAACTGCCGAAAGTGCCTCTGTGGCAGCGCGAAAGCAGTTAATTAAAGCTCGCTCTGAGCTAGCAGTAGAGCAGCAGCAACTTGACGCGGCAAAAGCCAAAGAAGAGGTGCTAGCGCCACAAATTAAGGCTCGCGAAGATGCTCTAGCTGCTGCTAAAGTATATGAAGAACAGCGCGCTCAATTAGAAAAAGAAGTTGCGCTTGCCCAAAAAATTCAACAGGAAAAACTCCGCTTTTTTATGGCAGCAGATAAAGAACTGCAAGCTGCTAACACTAAAATTCAAGGCGCGGGTTTTCGAGTTACTCAAGCAGCGGCGCAGCTCGAACAGTATGCGCCGGGAGGAAAGCGTTTAGAGCAATTGCAGCAAATTTCACCCTTATTGATGGAACTTCAGCTAATTACCAAGCAGCAAAAGACTCAGCAAGAACAGTTGGATAAATCTCTGGCAGATAAGGAAAAAGCTCAACAAAATTATGTGAAGGCTACCACTAATTTAGAAGCAGTTGAACTCAGGCTAAAAGAGTGCGATCGCGAGTTAGAAGTGGCCCAAACCGCTAATGCGGAAGCGGCACGTTTAGAGAGTGTTGCTGCTATCAGAATGTCACTGAATTATGGCGATACTTGCCCGGTGTGCGGGGGGGTGCATCCTGAGAGCGACAGCCTCCCTCCTTTGCCAGATTCTAATATTGTCGATGTCGCTGATTTGCGACAGAAATTGGCGGGGGCAAATCAGCTTTTTCAAGATGCTCAAAGGTGGGCTGCTGAGGCAAAAAGTACAGCTTCAGCTTGCCAGCAAAAAGAGTCTGAAATTGCTCAAATGCTCGAATTAACTGCGAATAGAGTTGCAGAATTGCAGCAGCAAATCACTCAAGTTCTGGAAAATCCTCAATGGGAAAGCTTGGGGTTGCAGCAGGAGTTGGCAATCCTTAAAGAGAGCGATCGCCAATACCGCGAAACCGAACAGCAGTTCCAACTGGCATCATTGGAATATGATAATTTTCAAGAAAGATTTAATTTGGCGGTGGCGACTCAAGCAGCTAAACAGCAGGAATATCAAGATGCGATCGCCGAATCAGACCGCCGCCAGCAGCAGTTCCAAAGTTGTGTAAATGCGCTTTATCAAATTACCGAATATCAACCTTATGCTAATTTAGCAAAAGTCTTAGAACAAGACAAACAAGACTTGGCAAATCTGCTTAAAGTTGCCGAAAAATCCTATCAAACTGCTCAAAATAAGGTTATTCAAGCAGCAGAGAGAGAGCAACAAGCTGGAGAAGTTTTTGGACAAGCCCAAGCCCAGAAACAGCAGCTAAACCTGGATTGGTCAGCAAAATTAACGGCGGCTGATTTCACCGAAGAGACCTTTTTAGCAGCGGTTGCGACAGTTAAGGAACAATCAGAATGGGAAAACGCTATTCGCTCTCACCGCGAATCAAAAATTCAGTTAGAGACGCGGGCAAAAGATTTGAGCGAGGCGATCGCAGGCCGAACTACCGATGAGAATACTTTAGCACAAGTGCGATCGGCAAAACATACCGCCCAAGAAAACCTCAAACAAGCCAACAACAACCGCGCCGAACTTTTAGCTTGGATTCAAGTAGCAGCTCAAAATCTCGAACAAGCCGAAAGACTGTCACAGCAAATCACAAATTTCACAGAACAAGAGCAAACTTATCACACCTTAGCGCAGAATCTCAAATCCAACGAATTTCAATCCTACATTTTAGAACATTTAGAAGCAGAATTAGTCGGCAGCGCCACATTAATTTTGCAAGAATTAACTGAGAATCGCTACAAATTAAGAAACCAAGACGGCGAATACTGGGTAGCAGATAATTGGAACGGCGGCGAAGCTAGACGAGTGCGAACCCTTTCCGGCGGCGAAACCTTTGCCACTTCCTTATCAATGGCTTTAGCTTTGTCAGAAAAACTGTCTCAAGGATCTCACTTGGGCAGCTTGTTTCTCGATGAAGGATTTGGGACTTTAGATACCGAAACTCTCGAAAGCGTTACTCAAATTTTAGAATCTTTGCGGCAGCGAGACAGGATGATTGGAGTGATTACCCACGTTCGAGAATTGGGCGAAAGATTGCCCGCACAAGTTAAAGTGTTTAAGTCGCCACAAGGTTCTAAAATAGAAGTTGAAAGAGTTTAAGTCTCTACTTGTTGCGATATATTGTAGTTTTTCTAGAATTGTGTTTCTTCTTCTGTAAAGATAGGAGGCCACAGTTCAGAAACGGGCAATTCCCAACCGGGGAAAAGTTCTGGTAATGTTAAGATATCGCCATTTTGTAAAATTTGTGGTTCGCCAGCCGATCGATAAATCTTCACTGTTTCTGCATCAGGATCGATCGCAATTCCGACAATCGCTCCGAGCTCAACAAACTTCAAAACCTTGGTTTCGATAGGCTGCGTGCGATCGCTTTGAGACTTAATCTCTACCACCAAATCGGGAACCAACTGTCCAAAATAACGCGGACTTTGGCGCAATCGTGCGGCGCGCACAAAGGAAACATCGGGCGCTTTGACGTTAGTATCTGGCATAATAAAGCCGCCTGCGGAGTCAAAAACTCGTCCGAGACGGCGGGGATTTACCCAAGCGAAAAGAAAGGCAATGAGACGGCTGCTGATTTCACTGGATACGATGTCAGATGGGCCCATAATTGAAAGTCTCCCGTCTTCTAGTTCAATTTGGTAATCTAAACCAGCTTCGGAAAAAGCGGTTTGAACTTGCTCAACATCTTTGACAGTCATCGTTGACATAGGAACTTTCTCCTGTTATGAGCTGATATTTCATTTTAGCACGATCGTTATTTTCAATCTATAATTTAGTCAAAAATTTAGACTTTTTACTTGTTTGTCGGCACTTGCTAAGTTATAATTATCGCAATAGATACTTTTTGAATATAGTAAAACAGTTTTTTAAATCATGTCAGCCAAAGATATCTTTCACAACACAGTACGTGCGGCTTTGGAGAAAGATGGATGGACAATTACTCACGATCCTCTATTTCTAAAAGTAACTTCTCAAGTAAAAATGCAGATTGATTTGGGAGGAGAGAAATTACTTTCTGCCGAAAAGGGGAGGCAAAAAATAGCAGTCGAAGTAAAAAGTTTTGTGGGCTTGTCGGCGCTGTCAGAATTCCATACGGCTGTTGGTCAATTTCTTAATTATCGAGTAGCATTGGAAAAATTGGAATCAGAACGAGTGCTGTATTTGGCAGTGCCTACAGATATCTATCAAGATTTTTTTACAGACTCGTTTATTCAAACTGTGTTAGAACGATATCAAATAAAGATGCTGGTTTTTCATGTGAAGGGACAGGAGATAACATTATGGAAAGATTAGATTATCGCCAGTTAGTTCAGAAAGTCATACATCAACACGCGACAGAGCAGTCGGAGCAAGATGTAGAAACCACTGAAATTGTTTTCGATACGGAACGCGACCGCTATTTATTGTTGTATGTAGGATGGCGGGATGAAGAACGAATTCATGGATGTCCGATTCATGTTGATATCAAAGATGGAAAAATTTGGATTCAGCGCGATTTTACGGAAGCAGGAATTGCCAATCAATTTCTAGAATTTGGAGTCCCTAAAACAGATATTGTGTTGGGATTTCGAGCGCCTTATGTACGGCAATTTACTGGATTTGCGATCGCGTAAATCCTTAAATAATTTCCCACACAAAAAATACCCAAAACCCCGACTTATCGAATAATTCGGGGTTCTAATCTGTAAGTTTTGTCAATCTACTTAACGACCCAAGAAACAAATATTATATGAAAAATTACCCCACTCGAATGCAATCGGTGCAGTCGCCCATAATTCCAGTAGTTGGCGAACTGATTCGCCAAAATCCGGGAACGATATCATTAGGACAAGGCGTAGTTTACTACAATCCGCCACAAGAATCATTTGAAAAAATCCCCGAATTCTTTGCAAATCCCGAAAATCACAAATACAAAGCCGTGGAAGGAATTCCACAATTACAGGATGCAATCGCCGCTAAACTCAAAACCGATAACGACATAGAAATTAATAGCAAAAACTGCATTGTCGTTACCGCCGGCAGCAACATGGGATTTACCAACGCTATTCTCGCCATCACTTCTGCGGGAGACGAAGTTATTATCCAATCACCTTATTACTTCAATCACGAAATGGCGGCTATTATGGCAAATTGCCGACCAGTGATAGTAGAAACCGACGCAAACTATCAACTTAATATCGATGCTATAAAAAAAGCAATTACCGACAAAACGCGAGCCATAGTTACCATTTCACCAAATAATCCTACTGGTGTTGTTTATTCAGCCGAAGCACTCCGAGAAGTTAACGAAATTTGTCGCCAGCACAACATCTATCACATCAGCGATGAAGCTTATGAATATTTTACTTATAACGGCGTCAAACACTGTTCGCCCGCCGCTTTTCCCAACAGCAGCGAACATACAATTTCTCTGTTTAGCCTCTCCAAAGCCTACGGTTTTGCGAGTTGGCGGATCGGGTATATGGTAATACCAGAACACTTGCTCGTTTCTGTGAGAAAGATTCAAGATACCATCTTAATTTGTCCGCCCGTAATTTCTCAGTATGCAGCCCTGGGAGCCTTGCAAGTTGGTAGAGGTTACTGCGATAATTATGTAAGGGCGATCGCATCTGTGCGCCAACTCGTATTAGACGAACTCAATACCATCCAACACTTGTGTACAATTTCCCCAGCCTGCGGAGCATTCTACTTTTTCTTGAAACTTGATACTGAAATTGATACAATGGAATTAGTAGAAAAATTAATTCGCGAATATCGCGTAGCAGTGCTTCCCGGTACAACTTTCGGCATGGATAGCGGCTGCTATTTGCGGGTTGCTTACGGTGCTTTGGAAAAAGCAACCGCCACCGCTGGTATTAGGAGATTAGTTAAAGGTTTGAAGACAATTTTAAACAAGTAAAATAGGAAATTTAAAAATGGTTGCCACTAACTTAAAAGCAAATACAAATCTTCAAGATACATCCGCTGCAAAACTGGCAGACTTGCGCGATTTGATGGCCGATTACGACTTAGATTGCTATTACATCCCAGCGGTTGACGAACATTTAAATTTATCAGTTCCAGCCGCCAAGCAACGGCGGGCTTGGATGTGCGGTTTTACGGGTTCCGCCGGTGATTTGTTGGTTGGCAAAGATTCCGCTTGGTTGTTTGTGGATTCCCGCTATTACGAACAAGCCGAATTGCAAGTCGATACTGGAATTATTCAAATATCGAAACTCGGCTTAGAAGGAAATTTAACCTTAATTGAAACTTTAGAAAAACTGGCTGTAGAATCTGCTGAAAAATCAAGAAAAATTCGCATGGGTTTTGACCCATTTACCGTAGCGACAGAGCAATATCAAAATTGGGTGAAAAAATTTGCCACTGCGGAGATTGATCTCATACCAATCCGGGAGAATTTGACAGACAAAGTGCGATCGCAAACTCCTTGGCAAACAGCAGAGACTTTACCCGCGATTGATGCAGAACCCATATTTAGCTTACCTGCATCCCTGACAGGAGAAACCGCCGCCGAAAAATTAGCCAGAGTCAGGGAAGCGATGCAAAAAGCCAATATCGATGTGCTTCCGATTACCAACCTGAATCAAATAGCGTGGCTGTTCAATCTCCGAGGCTCGGATATTCCCCACATCCCCATTTTCATATCCTATGCCATTGTCACCACAGATTCAGCGTTTTTGTTTACAAATCCCGAACGAATTTCGCTAGAAATCAAGCAAGAATTGCGGGCGGATGTAACTTTGCTTCCCTACGCAGACTATCCGCATACATTAGAAACTTGCGTAAATTTGCCACATAAAGTTCGGGTACTTTTAGACCCGAAACACAGCACAGCAGGCACGTACCAGTTAATATTAAACCATCAACAAGCGCAGTTTTACAACATCGAAATAGTTTTTGAGGCTCATCCGGTAGAAGGGATGAAAGCTCGCAAAAATCCCGTAGAAATTGAGCAGATGAAATCAGCCAATTTCAAAGCAAGCCGAGCGAAAACTTTGGCTTTAAAGTGGTTGACAGAACAGCTAGAAAATGGTAACGTATTGACTGAGTTTGATGTCAAAGAAAGCATCGAAAGATTTTATCAGGAAGAAACTGATTTTCAGACTTTAACTTTTAGAACGATCGCCGGTGCGGGAGCCAATAGCTCGATCGTACATTACGGAACCCCCAGCCCAGAAATAACGTTAAAACCAGGGGAACTGCTGTTATTGGACTCAGGCGCGCAATATTTAGCAGGTACAACCGACGATACGAGAACAATAAGTATCGGAGAACCGACGGCGCTACAAATAGAACACTACACCACAGTTTTAATCGCGCACATCAACTGTGCAATGCAGCAATTTCCCAAAGGAACAACGGGAGCGCAATTAGATGCGATCGCCCGTGCGGTATTATGGCAAGAACAGCTAGACTACGGACATGGCACCGGGCACGGAGTCGGCGCGTTTTTAGCAGGCCACGAAGGGCCCAATGGCATCAGCAAATCGGTACAATATCCCCTAGAAGCCGGAATGGTAACGAGCATCGAACCGGGATATTACGAACCGGGATGGGGCGGAATTCGCCTCGAAAATCTCTATGTTGTCAGGGAAATGCCATCAAAAAATGGTACTGTTTGGTACGGATTTGAACCGCTGACGTATATTCCGTTTGAGCGCAAATTAATAAATGTCGATCGGCTGTCAAAGACTCAACTCGCATGGTTGAATAATTATCACGCTTCGGTAGTCGAGAAACTGGAACCCGTACTTGATGCAGCAACAATTGAATGGTTGAAAAAAGCCGCCGCACCCTGTGTGATATCAATTCCGGTTGCACCGGAATGATACCGAGGACACTGCAATGCTCATAGATGTCAACTTAAGGTCAGCCCGAAAGTCCGACAGGGGTTTCAACCCCTGTCTCAAAGCGAAAGTCCTCTTAAGAGGACTGAAGAACTCATTAAGCTGTCGCGCCTTTAAATTGCATATTCAGGGCGGGCGGGACGCCCAACCCCTACTCCCCACAAGAGTTAGATTGTTTTTTGACAGACAATTTAAATGCAGAACAGCTTAGTCCTCTTAAGAGGACTTTCGCTATTAGACAGGGAATTCATTCCCTGGCGGACTCGCGGGCTGACTAACGGGCTGGGCTGGCTGACAGCTTAAGTTGACACGCCTTGGGCACAGTGCGGTGTCCCTACCCCAAAATAATATTGTAATATTGTAGGGAAACAGCACGTGCAGTCTCCTGATTTCTTAAAAAACAGAATACCAAAATCCCCGACTTCTCCAAGAAGTCGGGGATTTAAGATACAAACATTTAGAGAATTTAGAGTAAAGCTGGTGACAGGATTTGAACCTGCGACAGGCTGATTACAAATCAGCTACTCTACCAACTGAGTTACACCAGCAGTGAAACTTAATATAGCAAACTTATAGTCATTAGCGCAACCCCCCCAGCCAACTTTTTTTTTCAAATTCGCTCAAAACCCCTCCCCGTAAGGGCAAAACCGGAATTGTCTGCCCGCTGCCCACAGCCCACTGCCAATTAACTAATCGCAGCGCCAAATCTTAATCGTCTGATCCGCACTGCCGCTGGCGAGCAAATTGCCCGAAGGTGCGATCGCCACCGAATACACCGTACCCGAATGTCCTTTAAGAGTGGTCAACAACTCCCCCGTCTGCAAATTCCAAATATTAATCGTATTATCATCGCACCCGCTAGCCAAAGTCAAACCGTCCCCACTGATAGCAACCGACTCGCCCCGACTCACATAATTCTGCAAAATATGCACCGCCTCATTCGTTCCTAAATTCGTTACACCCTTTCCCCTCCCAGAATTAGTATTTAAAATCCGCAACAAACTCCCCGTCTGCAAATTCCGCAGCTTAATCGTATAATCATTGCTCACGCTAGCAAGAATCTGACCGTCGGGCGCGATCGCCACAGAATTCACCCCAACATTCAACCCCGAAAGAGTCCGCAGCAACTTACCGCTTTCCACATCCCAAACCTTGCTCGTCGCATCCGAACTGCCACTCGCCAATATTTTACCGTCCGGGCTAAAAACCACCGCATTCACATTGTCAGAATGACCCTTCAAAGTCCGCAGCAACTCACCACTCCGCAAATTCCACAGCTTAATCGTATTATCAGCCCCGCCGCAGCTAGCAATTACCAGGCCCTTCGGGTTAATCGCCACCGAATTCACCTCCATAGAATGTCCCGGAAAAGTACACAGCAAATCACCGTTGTGCAAATTCCAAAACTTAATTGTTTCGTCCGAACTGCCGCTGACCAACATTTTTCCGTCATAGCTAATAGCAACCGAATTTACGCGATCGGAATGTCCCGTCAGAGTGCCAATTAATTCCGTGGTTTCTAAATCCCAAATCTTAATAGTTTTATCCCAACTACCGCTAGCCAAAATTTTGCCGTCAGGGCTAATCGCCAGAGAATTCACAAACGATGAATGTCCCGGCAGCGTATATACACACCGCCATTTCTGATGTTTTAATTTGTGAGCTAATTCCTTCACCCGCTTAGCTGCAGCCTCAGCTTCCTCTCTGCGTTTGAGTTCAGCCTCCTCCAAACGCTGGCGTTCCGCCCTAGCTTTCGCCTCTCGCAGCGCCAGCCGGCGCATCTCTCCCTTAGAGACTATTCGCTGCTGCTCCTGAATTTCTTTAAGAGTTTCAATATACGGTTTTGCCCAATCTTTAGAAAACCATTCCTGAGCAAATTCCGCCTCTAATGTAAATAACTGAGGTTCGTGAGTAAAATCGATATTTAAATAATACAAATCCGCTAAAAAAGCCGCCAATAACTTGTGAATAGTCACAATTATTTGCCGAATAATCCGCAGGCTCAGCTTTCTATCTTTTCCCTCTGCCTCCAACTGTTGATAAACCTCTTCCCAATTCCAAGGCTGCATCGCTACTAGAGAAACGCTCTGATTGATGACTCCCCAAAAACCAACATGAAAATTAACTTCATAATCGCTGATATCGCTGTACAGTATAGCTGTAGGGACGGGAGACAACACAGTCTGCAACCGCTCCACATCAATATCGGAAATCGATTTTTTGAAATAGTCTCCGTAAAACTGAACCGGGCACAAATCTCCGTGCGGGGGGTAGTGCTGGTTCAAAAAAGCTCTTAACTTAGCCGGCAGCTCGATATTCAGATTGTGGCGAAACGAATCAGGGCAATCTTGGCTAATTTTTGCGGGAGCAACTAACAGCAGCAATCGGTGCTGCTGCTGCTGCAAAATCTGTTCAGTTTCCTGCCTGCTCAAATTAGAAAACCAGTTGTCCTTGTCCCAAAGAGTTTGAATTTGGCTCAGCTTAACTCGAATTGCTTCTGATTGAAACTCCCGCATTAAGTCGCGGCAAAGTCGGCTAATTGCCCGCTTATCTCTTACTTCTTGTGCCTTAATTCGATTAGCCCGTTCTTCCTTTACCCTTTCTTCTGCGCTGGCGATCGCGATTAATTCTTGTTCTCTGGCCTGCTGCCGCTGCAAATATCTCACTTGTGCTTTAATCCAGCGGGGGTCTTTTTTGATTTGCTGGTTCAAAGCTGAAGAACCAGAGGGCTCAATTTCGGCATAGCGTTCGTTGACAGCGCTTGCTCCCAATCTTTCTCCCAATTCCGAGGCTACAGGCTTCAACAGTTCAATTAGGGTGTCTGAGACTGGGCGGGGTAAGGACATACCAGTTAAAACTTTTTCTTACTTAAGGGCGATCGCGCGAGTCAATCGATTTTAGATTTTAGATTTTAGATTTTAGATTTTAGAATTGAAGCATGACCCCACGGATAAATTCGGGGGCAAGTTTATCGGATACAGGTTTTTTATTTCTGGACGGATGAATCCGGGGGCTTGTATCCTGGATGCTTTCGCTCAGGCATATCTCGATGGGGCGGGGGATCTTGGCATGAGCCCTACATTTGGGCGATCGGTCATTCGATTTTAGATTTTAGATTTTAGATTTTAGATTGACCCCACGGATAAATTCGGGGGCTTGAGGATTTTAGATTTTAGATTTTGGATTGATTCCACGGATAAATCACGTGGCGGATACCACCTTTGAAATTCGCTTGTCAACGTATCTAGAAGGCGTATCGTGCTGCCGCGCAAGTTTAGCACCTTAACTCAATCAGAGTATTTATACACTTTACATTTTACCCCGAATCTGAATCCAAAGCACCGACGGAAAAGACTTCAGGATATGCGATCGACCCTGAGTTCCCCCAATTTGTTTTTTTTGTTGCCTTTTGACTCGCTCTTGTCTATAATCGTACTTCACCACCCTAATTACGGTATTCCGACCTAATAACCGTACTTTATCTAGAGGAACAAATATAATGAGCCCGTGGCAACGCCTAACTCAACACCTTCACTGGCCAAAACAGCCACCAGCCAGCACAAATAAATCATTGACGGCGCTGAAAAGATTTGTATCGCTATTTGTAGTGGGAATAACTTTAAGTCTGACCGTTGCATCCTGCAGCCAGGGCACCACCAAAGGCAACGTAGAATTAACCCTAGTATCCTTCGCAGTCACCAAAGTCGCCCACGAAGCCATAATTCCCAAATTCGTAGAACAATGGCAAAAAGAAAAAGGCCAAACCGTCACCTTCAACCAAAGCTACGGCGGTTCCGGTTCCCAAACTCGCGCCGTAATTGACGGTTTAGAAGCAGACATCGTACACCTAGCCCTCGCCTTCGACACTCAAAGAATCGAAAAAGCCGGACTAATTGAGCCTGGATGGGAAAAAGAAGTCCCCAACGAAGGCATAGTCAGCAAATCCGTAGCAGCAATAGTCACCCGCGAAGGCAATCCCAAAGGCGTCAAAACCTGGGAAGATTTAAGCAAAGACGGAGTAAAAGTGATTACTGCCGATCCCAAAACATCAGGCGTGGCCCGCTGGAATTTCCTCGCACTTTGGGGCTCGGTTGTTAAAACCGGAGGAGACGAAACCAAAGCATTAGACTTGACTACTAAAGTCTACAAAAACGTCCCCATCCTGACTAAAGATGCCCGCGAAGCCACCGACGTATTTTTCAAACAAGGCCAAGGCGACGCCTTAATTAATTACGAAAACGAGATTATTTTGGCTGGTGAGAAAGGCGAAAAACCGACTTATACTATTCCAGACGTGAATGTGTCGATCGACAATCCCATTGCCATTATCGATAAAAACGTTGATAAACACGGTAATCGCGAAGTCGCCGAAGCATTTGTCAAATTTCTGTACACCCCAGAAGCTCAGCGAGAATTTGCCAAAGCAGGCTTCCGCCCAGTAGATGCGACAGTAGCGGCGGAACCGGAATTTGCCCAAAAATATCCCCCCATCAAAACCCTATTTACAGCTCAAGACTTAGGAGGTTGGGGAGATATTCAGCAGAAATTCTTCGATGACGGAGCTATTTTTGACAAAATTCAAGGTTCAATTAGACAGTAGTGGCCGGGGCGGGTTTACGAAATGATTGGTTTTAGGCAATTATTATTGGTAAAACCCGTATCTGGTATGGTGCGTCGCTCCTAGATATTCGATCGCGCCTTGCCGATTGTAGGATGGATCCGCACCCTACATCTATCTAATGAGCCAGGGTTTACCAGATGATTGGTTTTAGGCAATTATTTTTGGTAAAACCAGCCCCCGATCGCAATTATTCTTTCCAACTCAAAACTATTCACTTATGGCTGAATCATCTGCAATCAGTAACCCTCAATCTCCGATCGAAAATATCAAAAGGGCGATCGGCAAAATCACATTACCTTGGGGAATCACCCTAGGCTACCTCAGCTTAATGCTATTGCTCCCAGTTTCAGCATTGCTGCTGAAAGCCAGCACAGCAAACCCCGCCGAATTTTGGAAAATTGCCACCAGTCCCATCGCCCTTTCCGCCTACGATGTCACCTTCTTTACGGCATTAATTGCGGCATTAATTAACGGAGTCTTCGGCACATTAATTGCCTGGGTATTAGTCCGCTACGACTTTCCCTTAAAACGGATTATAGATGCAATCGTCGATTTACCCTTTGCGCTCCCTACCTCCGTCGCAGGTTTAACCCTCGCCACAGTTTACAGCGATAACGGCTGGATTGGTTGGTTTTTTGCACCTTTGGGAATCAAGATATCGTTTACTCGCTTAGGCGTAGGTATAGCGATGATATTTATTTCCTTGCCATTTATCGTTAGAACCGTACAGCCAGTTTTAAACGAGATGGAAAAAGAGATCGAAGAAGCAGCTTGGTGTTTAGGTGCTTCTCAATTTGAAACCTTCTGGCGAGTAGTTTTACCGCCGTTATTTCCGTCTATTTTAACCGGAGTAGCACTCGGCTTTTCGCGAGCGGTAGGCGAGTACGGCTCTACTGTAATTGTAGCTTCTAACATACCGTTCAAAGATTTAATCGCGCCCGTATTAATTTTTCAAAGATTGGAACAGTACGACTATGCAGGAGCAACAGTTATCGGCACTGTCATGTTAGGTATTTCCCTGGCAATGTTGTTCGCCATTAATCTCTTACAAGCATGGAGAAGACGCTATGACGACTAATATCAATTCACCCGCTGGTTACAAAAGTCCGCCCGCAGGTTCTAGTCGGAGCCAGGAAAAAGCTTGGGTAAAACCAACTTTAATCGGAATTGCGATCGGCTATCTCGCTCTTGTCTTATTTATCCCCACTCTCAACGTTTTTTATCAAGCTTTCAGAAAGGGATTTGAGCCATTTTTTTCTAACTTAACCTCACCAGATTTTCTGCACGCAGCGCAACTAACCCTGATAATTTCTCTGATAGTTGTGCCAATAAATACAGTATTCGGTTTGTGTGCAGCCTGGGTAATTGGCCGCAATAAATTTCGGGGGCGCACGCTATTAATCAGCCTTTTAGACGTGCCTTTTGCCATCTCTCCCGTAGTTGCAGGTTTAATGATTGTACTGCTTTACGGTCGGCTGGGATGGTTCGGGCCGTGGCTGGAGGCGGCAAATATCAGGGTTATTTTTGCCTTCCCTGGAATGGTGCTAGCGACTGCTTTTGTTACCTTGCCTTTTGTGGCCCGCGAAGTAATTCCTGTTTTGGAAGAAGTCGGAACAGATCAAGAAGAGGCGGCGAAAACTTTGGGAGCAAATGACTGGCAAATTTTCTGGAATGTCACGCTTCCCAGTATTCGCTGGGGATTGCTTTACGGAGTAATTTTGACCAATGCTAGAGCAATGGGAGAATTTGGAGCCGTCTCTGTGGTGTCGGGAAATATTGCTAAAAAAACACAAACTTTGCCTTTGTTTGTAGAGGATGCTTACAAGCAGTACGCGACGCAAGCCGCATTTTCGGCTGCGGTAGTTCTCGGTCTTTTAGCAGTTGTTACTCTCGTGCTTAAGGAGATTTTAGAACGAAAAACTAGGATTAAAGAAGTTGAAGAATAGTCATTAGTCATTAGTCATCAGTCATTAGTCATTAGTCATTAGGGTGCGCGCTGTGAACTTCATCCCTCAAACCACTCATTAGTAAGGTGCGGCGCTATCGACAATCTAGTGGGAAGCTCGAAAATCTCGCAGCGACGCACCCTACAAGATATTGGTACAAAATGTAAACTGAAACAAAAATTAGGAGTCCCAAATGTTAGCTCACAACACTAGCGAATCTCAATTTGAGCCGATCGACAATTTTCACAAAACCCAAGAATCAGATATTCCCAAATCTGAGATTGGCGACAGCAGACCAACTCAAACCCGCATTCGCATTCGTGTTCCTAAAGAATACCATCAGGAACCTGTAATCTCTAACCTGATTTCTGAATACGGTTTGACGGTAAATTTTAATGCCGCTTTGTTGGGTGTCAAAACTTTAGATGACGGTTGGTTTGATCTGGAACTTAACGGTACAAGTAAACAGATTGAAACGGCTCTGATTTATCTCAATGATTTGGATGTAGAAATCTGGAGCAATTCCAATAATCCCGATGAAGAAACTTGGTAATTAGTGAGTCTGGGACGCACCAACCTGGAAGATCAGCTAAGGATCGCGAATTAAATAATTTACACTCTTGAAAGTGGGATGGGCGTCCCGCCCGTCCAGAAAGGGCGGGCGGGACGCCCATCCCACAAGAACCATCAAAATTCTAAGTTATTTAATTCTCATTCCTAATATTCTGGACTGACACGCATATTTTTTTCGACCCGATTTATTGAGCCTAATAGTCTCAAGTAATGTTAGTCATGAGTCAGCCTATCTCTTCCTGTAAAATAACCGTTATCAAGGTTCTAGTGAGGAATGCAAGCCTTCATAAAACTCAGAGGACTTGTTGCATTCCTCCCTACAAAGCAATTTAATGGCGGTTGTTCGTTAGCGAAGCTTGCAGAAGAGGATCGCACATACCGATCATTCAGCAGGGAACAACTACCAAATAACACCAGCTTACAGCTAATAATCGTGACTGATGACTGTTGATTAACAAATATCGATCGCCATCAATTAACTATTGGATTGACAATTTTTATAAAATCTGGTTTTTTCTCCATCTCTGGCATATCAATAAACAGCGCGCAAGTCTTCTCCAACATTGTTGTAACAGCCGGAACAATATCCCCCTATAAAACTTCTAAACAATCAAACTAACTCAGTTATGGCAGGGCAGCATAAAAAAAAGTTTTTGTCAATATTCAATTTAGGTGAAAGTTAGGTTAGGTGAAATTAGGAGCGATCCTCTTCTGCAAGCTTCGCCAACGACTCTCATCCGCACTCAGCGGGAAAGCTCGATCGCTGCTGCGGTTGGTTTGTGATATGAATTTGATGTGTGTGTGTACCAGGAGAATTTGAACGTGGAACCCTATAAAGAACGGAAACACCAGATAGTTTTTGCAGATTCACAAGTTAAAGATTGTGAAAGTTTAACAGAAACGGTCAATCCCGATACAGAAATTGTTATTCTCAAAGCCGATCGCGACGGGATGGAGCAAATTGCCGAAACACTGAAACAGCGGCAAAACATTGCAGCCGTCCACATTTTGTCTCACGGCGCAGCAGCCAGCTTGCAACTGGGAGCAACAGAACTAAATCTGTGCAACATTGAAAGCTACCGCAATTATTTAGAAACATGGTTTGCTTTGCCAGCAGCCGAAACAAACTCGAACTCTTCAATTACAGCTAAACCCGAAATTCTGCTTTACGGTTGCAACGTCGCCGCCACAGAAGCAGGTGTCGCTTTCGTCCAAAGGCTGAGCCAGCTCACGGGGGCAAATATTGCCGCTTCAGACAACTTGACCGGTAGTGCCGCCTTGGGTGGAGATTGGGAACTCGAAGTAACTACGGGCAACATAGAAACACCTTTAGCATTTTCGGCTGAGGCGAGGGAAGCTTACAGTGGCGTACTGGCTGACTTGAACCAAAGGACTGGCGACTTTAACGGACTGGTAAATGCCATCAATGTTGCCAACATCAACACTGGCATTGACACGATCACTCTCACTGCCGATATTACCCTCGCAGGGCAATTGCCGAGAATTACCGACACCACCACTATTGTTGGCGGTGGTTTCAAGATCAGCGGCAATAACAACCGTGCCTTTGTAGTTGATAACACAACATTTAACATCTCAAACCTCACCATTGATTCCGCACAAGCAGTAGGCAACGCAGGAACCGCCGGTGGTGGTGGCGCCGCAGGCTTAGGTGGCGCCCTTTTTATCAACAGCGGTACAGTCACAGTTGACAGAGTTACTTTTTCTAATAACTCTGCCGTTGGCGGTGCAGGTGCGGCGGGCAATGGTGGCAAGGGTGGTAGCGCGGATCTGGCTACTGTCTTTGGAGGCACAGCAGGGACAAATGGTAGAAATGGTAGAAATGGTCTACCAAGTAATGGCGCTGCCGGTGGGGTTGGCGAAGATGGCGAGGCTGGCGGTACTGGTAATGCTGGCGGTACTGGCGGTATTGGTGGCACTGGCGGTACTGGTGTTGGCGGCACAAACGGTGGTGCTGGTGGCATTGGTGGTGCTGGTGGTGCTGGTAGTGTTGTCGGTAGTGGCGGCGGTGGTGGTGGTGCCGGTGGCGGTGGCGGTCCTGCTGGTACTGGTATTCCAGGTAATGGTGGCAATGGCGGTGTTGGCGGTGCTGGCGCCTTTGGTGGCGGCGGTGGTGCTGGCGGTACTTCTGGTACAGGTGCGGTGCTTGGTGCTATCGGCGCTGGAGGCATTGGCGGCTTCGGCGGCGGTGGCGGTAGTGGCAATGTTGCAAGCGCAGGAGGCACTTTTGGCGGTGCTGGTGCTACTGCTGGCGGCGGCGGTGCAGGTTTAGGTGGCGCGATTTTTGTTGGCGGTGGCACTTTGACCATGACCAACAGCACCTTATATAGCAACACAGTTACGGGTGGCAATGCTGGTAATGTTGCCGCAGGTGCGGGTACAGCCGCAGGTGGTGCAATTTTCGTCAACTTAGGTGCTACAGCTACCCTCACTAACAACACGATCGCTTATAACTCTGCAACAGCCGCCACAGTTGGCACACCGCCTAGTCTGATTGCTAGTGCCGGAGGAATTTACAACAACGGCGGTACAGTTACAGTCAAAAACACGATCGTCGCTGGCAACGTTGCTACTACCGACACTGATGTTACAGGGACATTCACCGGGAACAACAACCTGATTGGGGTTCTCGGCAGTAGCACTGGTTTTACAGCGACTCAGCAACTAACCGGTGCTTTGACAAATGTATTAGCACCAGTCGGCTCTGCCGGATTGAATGGCGCAACGGCTCCGGCTCCTTTCACCCTTGCCCTAGTTGATAACAGCCCGGTCACAACTAGCACTAACCAAGCCATTGGCGGTGGCAACAGCGCCGACGCAACAGCGGCCGGTTTAACTACTGACCAACGCGGTACAGGTTTCCCTCGGAAAATCGACAATACTCTTGTCAGCAAACCTAGTGTTGACATCGGTGCTTACGAGTACGGCCCAGTGGTCGTGGGTCAGAAATTCAACGACCTGAACGGGGATAGCCTGCAAGGTGCCGCGGCAACTGAACCAGGTCTAGGTGGCTGGACTATTACCGCAGGTACGAAGACTAATGTAACATCTGCGGTTGCTGCCACTCTCGGCCAATACACTCTCACGGATACTAAGGCCAATACAGCGATCGCAGAAACGTTACAAACCGATTGGGTGCAGACTTTAGCACCAACGGTGACGACTGGTACTGCTGATGTTACGGGTGCTAACTTCGGCAATTTCCAACTGACATCGATCGCGGGCAAAACCTACACCGATCTCGTCGGCAACAAAGTCTTAGACCTTGGCACCGACACCACATTAAACGGCGTCACGGTAACTTTATACAAAGACACCAACAACAACAACACGCTAGAAGTCGGCACAGATACGGTTGTGGGCACTCCACAAACCACTGCGGGAGCCGGAGATTACACATTCGCGGATATAGGCCCCGGCAATTACCTGATACAAGCCACTGCCCCAGCCAACTCCACTATCTCTTTCCCCGCTGCCGCACTTCCCGTTACCGCCCAAAGCGGTACTCCCGTCACCGGTCAAAACTTCGGCATTTTCCAAAACATCACCGTTAGCGGCACCAAATTCACCGACCTCACAGGTAATAGCTTCTCTGCTGACGACACCCCCCTCAACGGCACTACCATTCGCTTGTTCAAAGATACTAACGATAACAGCACTTTAGATAGCGGTGATACGGAAATTGCCTCTCAAGTTACCGGTACAGCGCCAGCGGCGCCTGGGACGTATAGCTTTGCCAACGTCGGCTCCGGTCGGCACTTTGTGAGAGAAGACGTGCCGGATGGTTTCTCACAAACCGCCGGCCCGACTTTTTATCCAATTAACCCGGTCAGCGGCACAAACATTACGGCTCAAAACTTCGGCAATTTCCAACTAGGCAAAATCAGCGGGATCAAATTTAATGACCTCAACAAAAATGGCATCCAAGATGGGCCAGAAGAACCACCGCTAGGAGGCTGGACAATTTACTTGGATGCCAACGACAGCGGCAGCCAAGATGCAATACCAGGCGAAACAGGCACCAACGCCACCGTCACCGATGTCGCCGGTAAGTATCAGTTTACCAACCTGCCAGCCGGCACTTATACAGTGCGGGAAGTGCCACAAACCGGCTGGACGCAAACTGTACCCCCCGTCAACCCAGCTAGGCCTACTGTTCCCGGCGCGTTTACGATCGCCGTCACCAGCGGCACAGACTCCCAAAACAACAACTTCGGCAACTTCAAGCCCAACTCGATTAGCGGTCTGAAGTTCAATGACCTCAACACAAATGGCATCCAAGATGCGCCAGCAGAAACAGGACTACCCAACTGGCAATTCTTCCTCGATACCAACGATAACGGTACTCTCGACACTGGGGAACCGAACACCCTCACCGATGCCACCGGCAACTACAAATTCCTCGATTTGTCAGCCGGAACCTATAAGGTGCGGGAAGTCTTGCAGCCTACTTGGACGCAAACTACCTCCGACCCGGCGGACATCACTGTCACCAGCGGTCAAGATATCGCTAATATCAACTTCGGCAACTTCCAGTCGAGCACTATCAGCGGTCAAAAATTCAATGACCTCAACAACAACGGCGTTAAGGATGCCGGAGAATTGGGGCTAGCTAACTGGCAAATATTCCTCGACAGTATCACTCCCGATGGCATCTTTCAGCAGGGCGAACCGACTACCATCACTGATGCAGCGGGCAACTACACTCTGCGAGATATACCTGCAGGTACTTACCAGGTAAGGGAAGTCCAGCAAAACGGCTGGACGCAGACGACCCCTAACCCCGCTCCCGTTACGGTTAATCCCTCGGATAACATCACAGGCATTGACTTCGGCAACTTCCTGCCCCAACCGGGGGCGATCCGAGGTCTGAAGTTCCAAGACACCAACAACAATGGCACTCAGGATGCTGGAGAACCGGGTTTACCCAATTTCCAAATTCAGTTAACCAATGTCGTAGCTGGAACTGCTCCTGCTCCTGTTACTACTACCACAGACAACAGTGGCAACTACCTGTTCGCGAACCTAACGCCGGGAACCTACCGCGTCAGGGAAGTCAACCAAACTGGGTTTACCCAAAGCACACCCGACCCTGCCGACATCGCCCTAACTTCAGGCGCTATTGTTACGGGCATCAACTTCGGGAACTTCCCAGCGCCGCCGCCGCCGACGCCGACTCCGACGCCGACTCCGACTCCGACGCCGACTCCGCCGCCAGTGCCACTGCCACCTGTACCGACGCCGACGCCTGCACCTGCGCCGACGCCTGCACCTGCGCCGACGCCTGCACCTGCGCCTGCACCTGCACCTGCGCCGACGCCTGCACCTGCACCTGTAACGACGCCGACGCCTGCACCTGTACCGACGCCGACACCGACACCGGAACCTGTACCGACAGATTTGGTTTGCCCTGAGAACTTCCCCAGGATAGCTACTCCCACTGAACCAGGTACTCCGACCGCGGGTAATGTGATCAATGGCCCTAACGGGGACGATACGATCGTGGGTAGTGCTGGCAGTGACTCTATCTTCGGGTTGAGCGGCAATGATTTGATCTTTGGTCGAGGGGGCGGTGACTATATCAATGGCAATACGGCCAACGATACTGTCTATGGAGGCATCGATAGCGATACTCTCTTTGGTGGCAAAGGGTTTGACCTGATTTTTGGCGATCGCGGTAACGATACGATTTTTGGCAATCGTGGCAACGACTCTCTTTCTGGCGACGAAGGCAATGACTTATTGTACGGGGGCAAAGCCGATGACGTAATTTTGGGAGGCGCTGGCGACGATGTGCTCTTTGGCGATCAAGGCAATGACACTCTCTGCGGCGACGACGGTAACAATACCTTAATTGGGGGCAGCGGTGATGATTTGCTCTTTGGTGGCACCGGCGATAACTTGCTCTTTGGTGGTATTGGCAGCGATACTCTCGTCGGTGGCAGTGGCAGCGATGGTTTTGTCTTGTCAGCGGGGGGAGGAATTGACACGATTTTCAACTTCACTGCAGGAGTTGATTCGATCGAGTTGGTGGGAGGCTTGGACTTCAATCAACTGTCGTTAACCGAAACTAATGGCTCGACGGCGATCGGAATTGCCAACAGCGACCAGATTTTGGCTATACTGACGGGCGTACAGCCGAGCCAGTTATCGGCTCAGAGTTTTAACTTGCTGGTTTAGTCTGCCGATCAAAGTTTCGAGTGTCAGCCAAAGAAGGGGAACGAATTCCGTTCCCCTTCTTTGGTCAAATTTGTTCGAGATACTTCAGCAAGTCGGCCATTTCTTGCGGACTCGGTTGAAACTGGGGCATTGGTGGGGTTTGCCCGCTGGTGACTTGCCGGATCAGATCCAATTCGGATTTGCGATCGGAAACTCCGTGCAAGTTGGGCCCGACTTGACTGTCTGAAACGGAGATGTGACAACCCGCACAGTTCATTTGAAAGATGGCGGAACCCTGAAACGGGTTGCCCGTGAGGGATAGGACGCTTTTGACGTAAGGATCGGCGACTTGAAATTGACGTATTGTGATAATTGCCAACATGATGGCAAGCAACACCGCTAGCGCAAATATGGCAAGTCGCTCGATCGGGTTTTTAATTTCATTCCTGGCAAGTTGGTTATTCAAAGGAGTTCAATTAAAAATAGTATCTACAAGAAAATTTATTTCTCATAACATAGCTTAATCGTTCGCAGCGGGGAGAGCAAGGTCTGAGACTCCCGGAAGGGCGCTTTTTGGAAAATTCATCTGTGTAAGTGCTGGTAATATTAAAAATAGGTTGTTAAATCTTAACGTTAAGGAGCTCTCATGGTAGAACCGCTGCTTTCAGGTATTGTTCTGGGTCTAATCTTTGTTACTCTGGCGGGGCTGTTTTTTGCTGCTTATCAGCAGTACAAGCGCGGCGATCAGTTGGGTATCAACAAGTAAAAGGGACCTACAGTCTCTAACTCAGGCTGTCAGGGAATGGGGAATTGGGCATGGGGCATGGGGCATCCGGCATTAAATCTGCCTACTGACTTCTTCCCTCTTCCCTATTCCTTGTTCCATCCGTTACACCCGTTACACAATCCGTTGCCGAACTTCCTTGTTCCATCCGTTACATCCGTTACACAATCCGTTGCCGAACTTCCTTCGTTAAAGATATCGATCGAGAATAGCCGCAGTTTCCAAGCCTGTTTTTTCCCAGCTAAATTGTTTTGCTCTGGCTAAACCGAGCTCCCGCAAGTGCGATCGAACTTTGGCATCGGCTGCAAGCTCTTGCATAGCAGAGGCAATTTCCTCAACGCTGTAGGGATTGACTAACCATGCGCCGTCCTCCGCCACTTCTGGCATTGAAGACAGGTTAGAGGTGATGACAGGAGTGCCACAGGCCATTGCTTCGAGCACGGGGAGGCCGAATCCTTCCCAAAGACTGGGGAAAACCAGGGCGATCGCTTGGTTGATGACTTTGGGTAAGTCTGCCGCGGGGAGGTAATCTAGGAATTTTACTCGATCGACCAATCCCAATTCTTGAACCTGCGCCTTCAGTAGCGGGGTATAGCGTTTGTCTTCCGAACCTGCTATCCACAATTCGTACTCGGAATTATGATGCAAAGCAGCAAAGGCTGCTACAACTCGCTGCACGTTTTTATAAGGATTGTGGCGGCCGATATAAAGAAAATAATTGCTTGTTGGTAAGTCTAAAAAACGGAAAAAACTGGCATCGTATCCGGGGAAAATTGGCGTAATTAAATTAGTAGGAATATTGCAAAAATTATTGATATCTTTAGCAGTTGCTTCCGAGTCGCAAATGACGTGTTCAGCCTGCCGCAGCACTTGGGGAATGTAATAGCGGTGGTAAGGTGTCAGAGGATCGAAGCGGCGGGGAAATCGCAGCGCTATCAAGTCATGTACTGTAATTATATAGCGGCAACCGGCAAATAAAGGAGCTTCGGGAATTGGGGAAAATAACAGGTTAGATTTTAGCTGTTTGTAAATTTTGGGGAGTTGGGTTTGTGTCCACACCAATCGGTTGATGTGTCCTTTTGTGCCTTGTTCGGGCGTTAGGTTGCCGGGGATTTGGTAGCAGTTGCTATTGGGGAATTTTTCGGCTGTTAGTAATGTTGGGTTGAGGTATTTTAGGTGGGGAAATAGGTTTTTGGCGTAGATGGCTAAGCCGGTTGGTTTGGAAATTAGGAAGGAGAGGTTGATGAGCAGGTTGGATTGGGGATTGGGCATGGGATAATATGTAGATTGCGGTTTTTTGGTGGGATTTTTTTTATTTAACCTGAGATATTACACCATTATCAATTAGCTTTTTAGGAACAGGCAAGATGCCTGTTCCACAAGAAAATTTATCTTTTGTGGAACAGGCATCTTGCCTGTTGCTGACAATGGTGCAAGATGTGAGTTTAACCGCAGAGGGCGCAGAGGACGCAGAGAGGAGAAAGGAAGAGAGGGAAGGTTTAAAGGTATTGTTGTAAGATGTGGGCGGTTGCTTTTCCGGTTTTGTGCCAGCTAAATTGAGATGATCTGGCTAAACTAGCAGTTTTTAAGTTCGATCGCACTTTTGAATCTGTGGCTAGTGTTTGCATGGCTTCGGCTATTTCTCCGACGCTGTAAGGATTGACTAATAATGCGGCATCTCCGGCTACTTCTGGCATAGATGACAGGTTGGATGTGATGACGGGTGTGCCGCAAGCCATTGCTTCTAAAATTGGTAAGCCGAATCCTTCCCAAAGTGTAGGGAAAACTAGGGCGATCGCCTGATTCATCAGTACGGGCAATTGAGAATAGGAAACGTAACCGAGAAATTTTACCAAAGATTGTAAACCTAATTCTTCAACTTGTGCTGTCAACTGCGGCGTGTAGGCATTGGGAGGCCCTGCTAGCCACAATTCGTAGTTTGTGCGATCGGGCAAACTCGCAAATGCAGCAATTAATCTTTCCAAGTTTTTGTAAGGATCGTGTCTGCCGGTATAAAGAAAATAATTTTTGGCTGGCAAGTCGAGATATCTAAAATTAATATTATCGCAAGCTAGGGGAATTGCGGTCATCTTTTTAGGCGGAATTTGGAAAAAGTTAGCAACATCTGCCGCCGTTGCTTGAGAATCGCAAATAATGTGTTCTGCTTGCCTCAAAACCTGCGGTATGTAGTAGCGAAAATAAGCTGTTAATCGAGAAAACCGTTGGGGAAATCGCAAAGGAATTAAATCGTGAACTGTGACGATGTAGCTGCAGCCGGAATACAAAGGTGCTTCGGGAATTGGGGAAAATATCAGGCTTGACTGCAATTTTTTGTAAATTTTAGGTAACTCAAATTGAGTCCACAGCAGCCTGTCAATTTGTCCTTTTGGGCCGCGATTCGGTGTCAGAGTTTCGGGAATTTGGTGGCAAGTATAATCGTTAATTTGCTGGGAAACGAGTAATGTGGGTTCTAGTTGTTGCAGTTGCGGGAAAAGATTAGCGGCGTAAGTTCCAATTCCCGTTGGTTCAGGACTTAAGAAGGATAAATTGATTAACAGTGAATTAGACATGATTTTAGGGAAAGATATCTGGCGACTGGAAGTCGCGACTACACATACAAAGTCCGCCTACGCGGACTAAAGAAAACGCTAATAAAATCGACTTTGATATTAGTCCTCTTTAGAGGACTTTAGCTTTGAGCCAGGGGTTTTAACCCCTGGTGGACTATTTAATTAGCCTTTAAGTTCGATCGAGCATTTGAGCTATATCGGCAGGATTTGGCAGCCGAATTGTAGCATACTCTTGGTGAAGAATATCAAAAAAACTATTGACTTTTTTCTCAAAATGTGCAAGTCTAAAGTTCTGACTACGTTGCTGTGCACCAGCTTGAAGTTCTGCTAGCAAATCAGGATTAACAATTAGTTGATGTGAATGCTGGCACAGTTCCTCAACGGTATTGAACACAAAGCCCGATCGCCCATGTTCGACAATTTCCGGTTGGCCGCCACCGTTGAAAACAATCGGAGCACAATAGTTGTGCATTGCTTCCACAGTCGCCATCCCGAAATGCTCAAATCTTTGAGGATTGACTTCACCCAAACCGCAGCCGTGCCAAAATATACTTGCTCTAGCATAAAGTGATTTTACCTCATCAAAGTCAACATTGACTTTGAGATCGATCGCCCTTGAATCTTGCTTCAATAAATTCTGAACCGTCTTTAAATAAGGATTTTTCGGAATGCTGCTGCCAACTAAGATTAGTCGCCATCCTTCAAGTTCTTTGGGATAATCGGCTAGCAAACAGCGGAAAGCTTTAATTAGTTCAATTTGCTTTTTTGTTCCCCCAGCTTCAAACTGTCCCACAGCCAAAATTATTTTTTCTTTCGGCACTTTAACTGTTGCCATTTCCACGGGCGGATAAAGCAGAAAAGTTGGCTGTAGGTTCCAGCGTTTTTCCAACCACTTGAGGGTAAATTGACTGTTGGCAATAATGAAAGTGTAATCATCGACAGCAAAGTGACGGTTGCGGAAGGTATTGGGAAAGTGGCAGAAAAATACTGAGATCGGCGACAGTGGTTTAACTTTTTCCAGTTGGTTCGCGTTGATGAAAATATCGTAGTTTTTGCTTTCTCTAGCAATTTCATCAAAGGGATTTTCCATATCCTCCACGATGATGCTGGAATCGATGCACTGCATTCCGCGTTTCTCGTAAAACGCCAAGGGCATAATTTTAATTTTGCATCCTGAAAGGTTGAGTCCGTACCACGATTCTAAGTCGGAAACAGCAACTGGTTTGTTGGCGATAAAAGTAATGTCAAATTCATTTTGTAGCAGTGAGGCGAGGGTAGCGACGTATTTTTGACCGCCGCCGATAAAATGCAGTCCGTGATCGTAAATGGCGATCGACATTTTGCGATCGCCCCGAACCACCTGCAATCGAGATAAAATGCGATCGATCTTCAGGCGACTGTAAATCACCGCCAACTTTTCCGACAACTGCGGCAATACAGTTTCGATGATTTCTGGTTTCTGATAATCTAGAAGTTTTTTAATCGCGACAAATAAACTCTCGAACAGCAAATCGTACTGCTTGTTAGTAAAAAAATCAGAAGTATGAATTCCTTTGACTAATTGCAACGGTTCATGTTTTGCCAAATACAAAAACCGATTGCGGTTGCAGAAATACTCGGTAAGTTTGCTACCTTTACTCGAACCCCGATACTCGTGATGGGCGATAGCGGCGGGAGTATAAAGCATTTTCCAACCGCGTTTGTGGCAGCGTTTCGCAAACTCTACATCCTCAAAATACATCACAAAATCTTCATCTATCGGCCCCACATCTTCCAGACATTTCCTGCGGAAAAGCACCGCCGCCCAACAAAGCCCTTCGACTTCCCGTTCTATATCGTACTGTCCCGAATCTTTTTCGCCAAAGCCGACATCTTGCCAATAAAAGTTAGGTAATTGCTGAATACCAGCGCTGTTAATTCGCCCGTCTTTAAACAACAATTTGCCGCTAGTCGCACCTACTTCTTTATTAGTTTCTAGCCGTTTTACAAGAATCTCTAACCAGCGACTGTCAAGGGTAGCATCGTTATTTAGAAAGCCGATATATTGCCCTTTTGCTTCGCTGATGCCGAGGTTGAGGGCTTTAGCAAAGTTGTTGGCAGTATTGACAAAAATCCGAACTTTGGGAAATAGTTCGCCCAGGAAATTAACGGAATCGTCTTGAGAACAATTATCAATTACAATTAAATCGAGTTGTGATTCGGGATACGCAAGTTTTTGTAGAGATTTTAAGCAATCTTTCGTGTGGCGCAGACCGTTATAGTTGACTATAATTAACGAGCATATGGGCAGTGCAGTCATTCGATTTTAGATTTTAGATTTTAGATTTTAGATTGAGGAATTGAAGGATTGAAGGATTGAAGAACTTTCGATTTGGGATTGAATCATTGAAAATTTGAAGGATTTAGGATTTTAGATTGAGGAATTGAATAATTTTCGATTTTTGATTGAAGCATTGAAGCATTGAAGCATTGCTCTCGCGAATAAATCTGGGGCCTTGTGACCAAATTATTTTGGGTCATCTTTGATGCTTTATTTTTGTCGATCGAGCAATTGAGCGGTAATCTTCTCTAAAATAGCAGTATGTTGCTGCTGCACTGCTTTAATTTGCTCTATTTCAGACTGAAAAGTTGCGATCGCTCTTTGTTGAGTCTCAAGCTGTGCTGTAACTTCGGGATATTCGCTGCTGAATTCCGATTCAATTTTTTCAAAGAGAGTTTGTTGATTTTCTTGCAATTTTTGCAATTGTGTGCTTAATGTATGCACGACCCGCGTATTAGCAAAATTGTAAATTACTTGTCGTTCGAGTACCGGTCTGAGCAATTTTCGGACTATTTTCCTAACGACGATGACTGCGGAACCGAGTCGCCTTTGGTAAGAGGTAATGGGGATATTATAAATGTCGAAACCTGCCTTTAAAAGAGCGATATCTTCATCATCTTCATTTTGGGCGTGAAGCGAAGCTATCCCGAAGGGAATCGCACTATTTTCTGTTCCCAACAGGGGCGGCTCAGCAATACCAATTCGCGGCTCCAAAGTTTGTCGCAATTTATGTATTATCTGTTGAGTTGGTATTTCTTCGTACTCCAAACTTTCCTCTCCTTTAGATAACTTACTATGACTTATTATGGAACAGGCATCTTTGCTGTTTCAATCATTGTAACTAATTGTGAACAGGCCTCTTTACTGTGTGAATAATTGTAATCAATTGGGGAACAGGCAAGATGCCTGTTCCAGGGCGGGCTAGGATGCCCACCCACAATAAAATTCATCTCTTGTTAAATCAGGATTATTGCTTCCGATATTGGCAATATCTCAATTTAAGCTAACTCAATTTGACTGTCATCACCAATCATAAACCGCAGAGCTTTTGGACGAGCAGGCGCAGTGGTTAGTTGAGCTCGCTGCCCGATCACGCTGTCAACAATTCGTTGGTGAATGCCAAGTATTTTCGCCCCTTGCAATATTACACTGTGTTCGATATCAGCATCAATCATCGTCACGCGATCGGCAATACTGCTGTAAGGCCCGATAAAGCAATTTTCAATGCGGCAATTTTCCCCAATTACCACTGGCCCGCGAACTGTAGAATTAATGATTTCCGTTCCTTCTCCTATTTGCACTCGCCCGATAATTTGACTTTTGGTGTCTACTTTTAATTCAGTTGAAGCTACGATACGGCTATCTAAAATGATTTGGTTTGCACTCAGCAAATCGTCTTTTTTCCCCGTATCCAGCCACCAACCTTCTAAATTGCAGGCTTCTACGTGTTTTTCCTGATTGATGAGCTGTTGAATGGCATCGGTAATTTCGAGTTCGCCCCGGGGCGAAGGTTGAATTTGATCGATCGCCTCGTGAATAGTAGGAGCAAAAAAGTAAATCCCCACCAGTGCTAAATTCGATGGCGGGACTTGTGGTTTTTCTACTAACTCCAAAACTCTTCCTTTCTCATCAACTTTTGCCACACCGAAAGCAGAGGGATTGGGAACTGGACGCAGCAAAATCAGAGCGTCTAGTTTTTGCTTGTTAAAAATCTCTAAAAACGGATCTAGCTGATTTTCAATTAAGTTATCTCCCAAATACATAATAAACGGAGAATCGCCCAAAAAAGGTCTGGCAACTTTTACCGCGTGAGCGAGTCCCGCCGGCTTTTCTTGCAAAATATAAGTAATTTTTGCCCCGAAGCGAGATCCATCTCCTGTTTTCGTCTTCACCTCTTCTCCGGTTTCGGGACTAATAATAATCCCAATATCCGTAATCCCAGCCGCCACAATTCCTTCAATTCCGTACCACAGTATCGGCTTATTTGCTACAGGAACCAACTGCTTAGCACCCGTATAGGTGAGGGGACGCAAGCGTGTTCCTTTGCCGCCAGAGAGGATGAGTGCTTTCATTGGGTGAACTCTAAGTTATCCTTTAGGGTTTGCGGTGCTGGCAACTATTGCCTGCACTTGTTCGCTCTCGTTGATTTTAAACTACCGCTACCCCGCTGGCAATAGTTGCCGTGTATTTTGACACCAATGATTTATTTTGATCGTACTTTTATAGTCCGGGACGCATAGAGTGTCAGAAACTAGCTTTATTGCCACAGGAAGCAGTTAAAAGCTGAGTTTTTTTGTCAAAAAACCCCGTTCTTAAGGTTGCGACTGCGCCACTCCCGATTTAATTGCCTACCCTTTTAATAGCGGCCATATCGAGCAATCAATTGAATACCACTATTGTTTTGATTTGTCAACCAAGCCCACATCTGATCGCCCAGACAAAAATGCCACCATTCGTTAGGATGTTGCTGAAAACCCGCAGCTATCATCGCATTTTTTAAGATTTGCCTGCGGCGGTGATATTCCTGTTTTTGCGACTCCTTGCTATTACCAAAATAATCGGGATAAGAACGTTCTGATATTTCATCAATCGGAGAACCCATATCAATTCGCCGATTATTTTCATCTACTAAAGTTATATCTAAAGCAGCACCTGTACTGTGAGGAGGAGGCGTTGCGTGATCGAGGCTCGGCACTGCCCAAAATTGATATACGTGTTCTATAATCACTTGGCGTTTGTCTTCGGAAACCGGAAAATCGCAGCCTTGAGCTATGGCAATTTGATTAAAAGTATAATCTACCATAAATTGCTGCACTTCCACCGGCCGATAAGCGTCAAATATCAGAATTTTCCAATTTTGATGATTTTGCTGTAGCTGGGTTTGAGCGGCGATTAAACTATCTACAACTCCTTGCCGCAAGTAGTAAGGGGAATCTGCTTTGCTGTTGTGATACGGTGCACCCAACTTTTGATAGGGGTGCGGAATTTCAAAGGCAAAATGTTCTTGTGGAATCGGGACTAAAGGTTCGCCGCATTCATCGATCGCTATTTGCTGGTATGGTTTCATATCAAGGTTTTACCCTACTTTATGATTACTGATGAACTACAATACTCAGTATATGCTTTTCACTTGATTCCGTCGCGCGGCAAATAGCAAAGCAGCTAGAATATCCTCATGTTCTAAATCGTCCTAGTCATCTATAATTTCTTTAGCATTCATACCCGAACTAAGTAATTCAATAATTAACTATACTGGATATCGGAAACGGCGAATACATGGTTTTCCGTGACAGATATTTGGATCGAGTGTGATGCGTTGCAAAAGTTTGTTTTCCATATTTTAGGAACAAATATTAAATATATTCTAACCTAAAGAGCGTAGCTTTCGATGGGTTTGTAGTAAGGACTTTAGTGTTTTCAATCTCCACCTAAAGTCCTAAAGTCCTTACTGACCCAAAATCCTAACTTTGGCGGTAAGCAACTACCGCATAAAATGGATCGCCGCTTGGTATTCGCAGCATTTGCATAAAACTCGGCAAGTTAGGCTTGCGAACAATTACTTCCGGCTTGCTAAATCCGGGTATGTTGGCTCCTTTGACAGAATCAAAGTAACCCTTGACTAATTCTACCCGATCGCCCTCGGAACCTTCCCGCCAAGCCGCGATCGCCTTTTGATAAAACATCCGGTTGGAAAAACTGATAATTGCTACGCCCCCTGGCTTCAAAATCCGGTGAATCTCGGCAAAAACCGCATCTGGGTGCTGCAAATACTGTACCGAAACGCAGTTGACAACAGCGTCGAACTCTGAATCCGGCAGTGGCAATTTGGGATTTGCGTTCAAATTCTGCACAAAATAATGATTCAGCCTGCGATTCTTTGCCAACTCTTCTTCATTCATGCCGTGCCCTTCAACATGGGCAAATTGCATCTCGTCGGGCAAGTGAGAAACCCAACTGCTCATCATATCAAAAACCCGAGTATTCGGTTTCAGCCGTTCCCGATACAAATCGGTTAGTTGCTGAATGAATCCATCGTCTACGTGCGTTACAAACCGAGGATAGGAGTAGAACAAATTGTCGTCGGTGTCATCTAATTTGGTGCGTTGATTTCCTTGGAGTGGCATAACGTGCGATGTGCGATCGTAACTTTACTCTTCTTATTTTACTAATAATTAAGAAATGTAAACAGATTCCGCAGGATGGACTTCCGGCACTCGCCTGCTCCAATTTTAAATCATCCCCTTCAGAGTCTACTCAGTATTTCTCTTATGCAGGACTCTGCTTCAGCCAGCTTGTCACCACAGCTTCCGGCTCGTCTATCCGTTGATGCAGGACTAACAATAGCTGACCAAGCTGCTTCAAAATAAGGCATGAGCTGGCTCTTTATAGACGGATCGATCGACTGATCTTTTTTTAAATCATCACGCAGGCTAGACACTGCCCATTTGGCATCACTCATCATTGTTGTTTCGTAGGCTTCCAACACCTCGGATCTGGCTTCGCTTAATTGCTGAAGGATTTGATGCAATTTTTTTCTTTGCTCTTCGCACATCACATTCATCACTCCTTGAGAGACTAACTTATAGGAATAGAACAAATTATCGTCGGTATCCTCTAACTTGGTGTGCTGATTTCCTGGGAGTAGGATAACGTGCGATCGTAACTTTACTCTTCTTATTTTAGAAACACTTAAGAATTGTAAATAGGTTTGGCGAACATTTAGTCACCCGGACGATCGCGCTGACTGCGCCTTAGCTGCGGCGATCTGATGTTTTCGGTTAAGGGCGATCGATCGCCCTTGCAATATCATCCGTGTATCCGTGCTATCGGTGTCGTGCTGTTGTTCTATTTTCTCTCTTTTGCGCTGGCGGCCGATCGAACTTTTTTCAACAACTACATCATGCTCGATCGCACATTCCAATCATTGCACTGACCAGTCTTCAAACCTCAATCCAGGGATTCTTTCAAAATCTCGACGATTCCGGGTAAGTAGAATACCGCTTTTTGCAAGTGCGATCGCGGCAATCCGTAAATCTTGCGTGCCAACGCGGATGTTTTGCCGCAAAAATTCCCTATAATAATTTTCAGCATCTCGATCGAAGTCAAGCAATTCAAATTCGGTCAGATAGTTGATGGTTTTTCGCAGACTTGCATAAGCTGATATTATTTCCTCCCCTGATGTCGCTCGTCTGATACGGTTAAGTCGTCCATACATTTGCTCTTCAAATGTAACGATCGTAATGGCAATATCTTTTGGATTAACTGCCCTGACACGCTGCACTATTTGTGGATTCCCCTGCCCAAAAAGTGTGGCATGGTCTGTATCAAATATCCACAAAGTCACTTAGCTGTTTCCTACACCTCTATTTTATTGGTGGCTTCTGCCTCATCGAGTCGATCGTAATATTCTGCCATTTGTGCATTCCTGTCGCGGCGCAGTTCTGCAATATCTTCTAACATCTCATCAAAGTGCGGATCGTTTTTAAAGGCTCCTGCCCACTTCATTAAAGGATTTTCCGCTTGGGGAATGTCTACTGTCAGAGAGACTATTTCGACTTTTTTTAGACGCTCGATCAACAATCGGTGCAAAAATTTTAAAGCTTCTTCTTTAGTAGATCCTGAGCTTCTGCACTCTGGCAATTCCCAAACTATTGCGCTGTAGAGGTCTTCATCGTGCTTTTCAATTAGAACTTGATAAGTTAATTGGGTTAAAGGATTCGGAGTAGGGGTTAATACTGTGGCATTCATCTGTTTTTTCTGGTTGGTTATATTTGGCATTTTAACCCATTGTTTTTCAAACATCCAATTAATTCTTTTCGCAAGGCTTTCAATAGATGTCAGCGGTTCAGAAGGCCACCGCACTTAAAGCCTGCGGGATTTTAGCCTTTACCAATCATTCAAGGCTGCGATCGCAACTGCACTCTTACTCTGATTACATCTCAACCGTGAAAAATATAATTGCCAAGAAAACCCTTCTATGGTATACTAGAAGATTGTGAATATTAATCAAAAGTAAAGTAACAAGCCGGGAGAAATCAAAATGACACAGCAAACCCTGCACGGAACCAGCCGCAAAAGAAAAAGAACATCCGGTTTTCGCGCCAGAATGCGTACCGCAACCGGTCGATTGGTAATCAAAGCTCGCCGCAGCAAAGGTCGCCACCGCCTCGCAGTCTAGCACTGCATCAAGGTTGAGAGGCCTCAACGATCGCCCTACGCCATGTTGCCCGATACAAACCGACTTAAGCACCGAAAAGACTTCAGCGCCGTATACCGCAAGGGAATGCGCCGTAACTCGGCCCATTTCAGCTTAAGAGCTCTGCGTAAACCAAAAAGCGCCGACTTTGCGAAACCGACAGCCGAAAAATCCTTGCAGCCAACTCGCACAGGCATTTCCATCAGCCTGAAAGTCAGCAAACGCGCTGTAGTCCGCAATCGGATTAAGCGTCAGATTCGGGCAGCTTTGCGACAGCTATTGCCCCGATTAAAATTCGGGTGGGATTTAGTAATTGTCGTGCGTCCGATCGCACAAGAGTGCAATTATGCAGAAATTCTGCAAGAATTAGAGCAGTTGTTGGTAGAAGCCGAGGTACTAGATGGGAATTCGAGAGGAAGTATATTATGAAGGCGGCCCCGCGCCCGGAGACTTGATCCTCAATTTACTCCTGGGGCTGACTGTGGTGGGAATCCCCCTAGCGGTAGGAGCAATTGTCCGGGCTCTGTGGCTGCGGTATCGGATCACGAGCCGCCGAGTGTCCGTAACTAGCGGTTGGATGGGGGGCGAACAGACAGACGTTATCTACTCAGATATAGTCAAAATCGTCACAGTACCTCGCGGTTTCGGGACTTACGGAGACATGGTGCTCACCATGAAAAATGGCAGCCGCTTGGAACTCAGAGCTATGCCGAAATTTCGAGCAATGTATGACTACATTAACGAAAAACTGCCCGCAGCCGCTCAAAAAGCAAACGCGGCCCAAGCTAAATAACCGAACCGCTTTCACCCTGATTAGAGGCCCAATTCAGTGCGAGTATTGGCAAACTCATTAAAACAAACCCGCAGACCGGGCGGTCGATCGACGGGCAATGTCCTAAGATAGAGACAAAACCCTAAAAATTGAGGCGGCTCGCCTTCAGCGGGTAAAAATAGTTCTCAACAGCAAACATAGAGCACCTAAATTAACTCAAAGCGAATGGATTTCGGTATCTCGTTTCTCTCCAACAACCTCATGCTTCCGATCCTAGATTTTTTCTACGGGATCGTGCCAAGCTACGGTTTAGCGATCGTAGCTCTGACGCTCGTGATTCGCTTTGCTCTTTATCCTCTCAATGCAGGCTCTCTTCGCAATATGCGGCGCATGAAAGTAGCGCAGCCGTTGATGAAAGAGCGAGTAGATCAAATTCAAAAACTCTATAAAGACAATCCTGCCAAACAGCAGGAGGAAATGAGCAAAGTATACAAAGAATTTGGCAATCCTCTAGCAGGATGCTTCCCCTTGGTGCTGCAAATGCCAGTGCTGTTTGCACTGTTTGCAACGCTCAGGGGTTCGCCGTTTTCTGACATAAATTACAGCGTTAACGTTCAAGTTTTGCCGAAAGAACAAATCGAAACTGTTCAACCGCAAGCTTTTGCTACACCGCCACAAAATATTTACGTCACAGGTACTTTTCATGCTCCTGTTGTGGGGGTAATTCCAGGCGGCGACAAACTCGCAGTCGGCGACACAACCAAGATAAATTTTCAAACCCCAGAGGGCAAACCTCTTAAAGTTTTAGCGACAGAAAATAAAAGCGAAATCGACTTTGAACCCGGCTGGAAAGTCATCAAAGGCGAAGAAGTGGTAAAGGTAGATGAACAGGGCAACATCACGGCATTAGCGCCCGGTGAAGCCACAGTTCAAGGCACAATCCCCGGATTGGCTAGTAACAAAGGATTCTTGTTTATTGAAGCTCTAGGCCGCGTTGGCGCGATCGACTCAGACGGTACACTCCACTGGGATATTTTGGTGATGATCCTGGGCTTCGGCATCAGTTTGTACATCAACCAAACCCTTTCAGGACAAGCACAAGGGCCAAACGACAACCCCCAACAGGCTACAGTTAACAAACTGACGCCAGTCATATTTTCAGGGATGTTTTTGTTCTTCCCGCTGCCCGCCGGCGTGTTGATGTATATGCTGATTGCTAACATCTTCCAAACAGTTCAATCGTTTATTTTGTCGCGAGAACCGCTGCCCGAAAACCTCCAAAAAATAGTGGACGAAGCAGAGGCGAAAACCCAAAAAGAACAAGGATTAGATGCACTTCCCTTTGAGCCCAAGCGTTCTAAGAAAAAGGCTTGATTTTAACAACAATGAAAGACTCTCAAATGCAGCGCGGACAGGCATGGTTAGAAGAATTGCTACAACTGTCCGCAATTCCTTCAAAAGTGGTATGCGAACAACAAAAAGATTGCTATTGGATGACAATAGATGAAAGCAATCTGACTCCAGAACAAGTTGCAATCTTAGTCGGGCCAAACGGTAATGTAATAGATGCCATTCAGTACCTCTGTAACACGGTTCAGAATATAGGTCAGGAAGTAGAGGAGTCAATTCCTTATACAGTTGAACTAAATGGCTATCGCATCCGCCGCCAAGAGGAATTGCGATCGATGGCAGAGTACGCAGCAGATCAAGCCCGCTCGACGGGAGTTGAAGTGGAAATAAAATCGCTGTCTTCGGCAGAACGCCGTCAAGTCCACAGCTTTTTGAGCGAATGTGAGGATATAGAAACTTACAGTCAAGGACAAGAACCCGATCGGCGTTTGGTAGTGCGGCTGCGCTGACGCTAAATCAGGAAGAAGGAAGAAGGAAGAAGGAAGAAGTTAAAAATTAACTATTCCTTTTGACCTTTGAATTCAAGAAGTAGGAAGGCAAAAGATTATGGAGACAATTTATATCCCTCATCTCCTCACAAAAAGTGAGCGGAAAGAGGTCATTGATTTTGAAGAATTTATCCCCGATTTAGAAACTCTTACTCCGGTGCGAGGACGACTGCAAGTGACTCACCAAGGGAATTATCTTGAGGTGAAGGCGAAAGCAGAAACAATAGTTACTCTCACCTGCCACAGATGCTTGAAACAATACAATCATCGTTTGGCACTCAACTCATCGGAACTAATCTGGCTCGAAGAAACAGCAAATCAAACAGATTCCAGTTCAGCAGAAATAGAAGTAGCTTTAGAAGATTTGGTGGAAAATTTGTCCCCAGGTGGCTATTTCTATCCGGGCGATTGGGTGTACGAGCAAATGTGTTTGGAACTGCCGCACAAACAGATATGCGATATTGAATGTCCGGGAATTTCTTTAACTGATGATGCCAATACAGAAAGCACCGAAACAGTCTCAGACAGTCGCTGGGCGTCTCTGGAAGCACTTAAACGGCAATTGCCTTAGTCAGTTGGCAGTGGGCAGTTGGCAGTGGGCAGTTGGCATTAGCTAATAAGAAATAAGAAATAAGAAATAAGAAATAACCACTGACAACTAACAACTAACCACTGACAACTGACTAATGACTATTTTTAGCGACGAGTTTGAACTACTCCTGCGATCGCGCTACCCCCTAATTTACATTCCCACACGGGAAGAAGAGCGCGTAGAAGCGGCGATCGCCCAAAGTGCCAAAAAACAAGGTTCTCGCGCCGTCTACATCTGGGATTTTGTGGACGGCTACCAAGGCAATCCCAACGATACAGGTTTTGGCAAGCGCAACCCGCTGCAAGCTTTGGAATTTCTAGAAAAATTACCCGCCACCGCGCCGGCAATTTTTATTCTGCGCGACTTTCAGCGGTTTTTGGAAGATGTCTCGATTTCCCGCAAGCTGCGGAATTTGGCGAGACTCCTCAAATCAGTACCCAAAAATATTGTCATCATATCTCCTATAGTTTCGATCCCCGAAGACCTCAGCGAAGTGATGACTGTTTTGGAGTTTCCCCTGCCTGCGGCGGCGGAAATCAAAATTGAGGTAGAAAGGCTATTAGGGGCTACCGGACAAGCCATTGAAGGGCGTTTGCTGGACGAAATAGTACGCTGCTGTCAAGGGCTGTCGATCGAACGAATCCGTCGAGTTTTGGCCAAGGCGATCGCCACCAGAGGCGAACTCCACCCCGACGACGCGGAACTGATTTTAGAAGAAAAGCGCCAAACAATTCGTCAAACTCAAATTCTGGATTTTTACCCAGCCCGCGAAAATATCTCCGATATCGGCGGTTTGGACAATCTCAAAGAATGGCTGCTGCGGCGCGGTGGTGCTTTTTCCGATCGAGCCCGCCAATACGGTTTGCCGCATCCCAGAGGTTTGTTGTTAGTCGGAATTCAAGGAACCGGAAAATCCTTAACAGCAAAGGCGATCGCCCACCACTGGCATTTGCCTTTGCTGCGGTTGGATGTCGGGCGCTTGTTTGCCGGATTAGTCGGAGAATCGGAATCCCGCACCAGGCAAATGATTCAGCTAGCGGAAGCTTTGGCCCCCTGCGTGCTGTGGATTGACGAGATTGACAAAGCTTTTGCGGGATTGGACGGTAAAGGGGATTCCGGGACAACCAGCCGGGTGTTCGGGACATTTATTACTTGGTTGGCAGAAAAAACTTCGCCGGTGTTTGTAGTCGCAACAGCCAACAACATCCAGTCTTTGCCGCCAGAAATGCTGAGAAAAGGCAGGTTTGACGAAATATTTTTTGTGGGTTTGCCCAGCCAGGAGGAACGGCGGGCGATTTTTGAGGTACATTTGTTGCGGTTGCGATCGCACAGCATCAAAAATTACGATGTAGAGCGCTTGGCTTACGAAACTCCCGATTTTTCAGGGGCCGAAATCGAGCAAACTTTGATTGAAGCAATGCACATTGGGTTTAGCCAAAATCGAGACTTTACCACTGATGATATTTTAGAATCAGCTAGTCAGATGGTGCCCTTAGCCAGAACGGCTCAAGAACAAATCCAGTTTCTCCAAGATTGGGCTGCTGCTGGGAAAGCTCGCCTTGCTTCTAGATACGGCAGTCTGAGCCGCCGGATTCAGGGTTAACCTTTTGAAGTCAGTAGTCAGTTGTCAGTAGCCAGTTGTCAAATTTTACTCAACATTCAGCATTCAACACTCAACAGTCAACCTTCTTCCCTCTCCCCTCTGCCTTCTGCCTTCTGCCTTCTGCCTTCTGCCTCCTGCCTTCTGCCTGACATCCGTTACATCCGTTACATCCGTTGCCGAACTTCCTTCATTTGCGGTTTTATGAACACTGTATATAGCGTTTTCAAATTTTTAGTGGGTTTTCTGCTCGCGATCGTCCTGATGGCAGGTGCTAGCGTGGCTGCTGCACTTTACTTTGCCGCTAAGCTAACTACTATCCCCGAAAAACCTGTTTTTTCCAACGACAAAACACCAGCTCAGGTTGCGGGCGCGGCGCCGAAGTCAACAGCCCAGGCTAGCCCTGTTTCTACATCTAGCGATGCCCCGTCTCCCAAACCGCTGGAACCGGGAGCTTACCGCGCGATGGTGACTCAGCCGATCGGCTTAATTCTCCGCGATACTGGTAGCCGAGACTCGAACCGCATTGGCGGTGTTGCTTACAAGGAAAGAGTCGTAGTTTTGGAAGAGTCGCCCGACAAAGAGTGGCAGCGAATTCGCATTGAGGATGGCAATCGCGAAGGTTGGGTCAAAGGTGGCAATACTGAAAGAATTGAGGGCGAATAGGAATTAGATAACAAATATACTCATCTCATTGTGAGGGCAGCGAACCAATCGCAGTGTGAAAATTGTTCACCAACGCCGGGTTTTTTCCTGTGTATTGTTGCCAATAGCGAGATACACATTTATCACAAAAAGTCAAGTTAAATTTATTTTCGATATTTGAGATTGCAGTTTGATGCGCTGAGACTGCGGGTGCGATCGCCCCTGCAACATCCTGAATTTGACATAAAAGCCCAGCAGACAAAAGGTTTCAATAGCTAAAAGTCAACAGAAAAACTCAATAATACATAAACCTAACTTATGTAATTCAGGAGAGTATGTTAAGAAAATTAGCAAAATTTTAAGGTTAGTTGCAAAACCCAGGCTGTTGTCACCGCTGAACAGGTAAGAGTGGTAGCTTGGATTACAAGATGTAAGTTTTCAGCTATTCAGCTACCAACAATAAAAAATATGTACGACAAACGTCCCGATCGAGATTTGGCGACTGCTGCTGTTACTGCGGCTTTGGGAGCTGGGGTCGTTACCTCTTTTGCCGTGAGCAGAGGGCAAAACCCGCTGGTAGCCATCGCAATTACTGTTTTTGCAGCGGGAGTAGCTGTAATTTGCGATCGGTTCGGCTTAATTTAAGCGAGCGTCGATTTTTTAATACACAGTCAACTTACGAGATGTTACACCATTCTCAATAAGCTTTTTATGAACAGGCAAGAAGCCTATTCCACAAGAAAATTCACTCTTTGTGGAACAGGCATCTTGCCTGTTCTTAAGAATGATGCAAGATGTGAGCTTATCAAAAAATCCCCGCCCTATTTGCAACTAGCAAAAGTGGGGATTTTTAGTGGCTAGTTTTTGGGTTAATCAGCGGTACTTTCCTAGACGCACTCGCCACATCAAGAAGCCGCGTTTCTTAACAAAAAACCTGCGGTTTCAAACTCTTTACCCGACAACAAATTAAGGTGATGACAGCCTGCGCGCAACTCTTGTGGTAATTTCTGCAGCAGCCAGATAAAATATTAGCCACCACTACCCCAGAACTTATTGTCTTTCGGGCTTAAAGGCTAAGACTATGCCTGCAAACTTTTTTGTTGAGTCTCGCGTCTCTAGAAGCAGCGATGCTATCTTGGTTGTTACCTGTAATTATTTTTGACTGTAAATTTTTTATAAAAACGGGTGCTTCGCGCTTTCCCAGTAGAACTTAGCGTTGATAGAATCCAAGCCAAGCGTGCTAAAAATAATTTTTGGCAGTTTGCTCACACAATCCACCCACAATTTCACACTAAAAAATTATGGAATCTCTTGCTTACCTCGAACTTGCTCTTGTTTGCGAAGCACCCCCAGAGTCGAAAATTTTTGATCGGCCCAATTGGCAAAATCTATCGAGTCAGAGTTACGTCCGTTTGCTGTCTCTGGCTTTGATGCTGTCGGTTTTGAGTGCAGCAGGTGCGGCTTTTGCTCAAATAGATCCGGGATATCCCAATGTGCGAGCGATTCAAGACAGGTTGCGGGAACTCGGTTATTTTCCCAGATCATCGACAGGTCAACTCGGCCCGGTAACAAAACAGGCGCTGACTAACTTTCAGCGAGACTATCAACTGTCGCTGACTGGTAGGCCCGATCGAGCTACTGTGATCGCACTCAACAGTTTTGCCAGGGATGACGATCGACCTTTTAATACTATTTATACAAATTATCGGGAGCTGCGTTTTGGAGACGCGGGTGCAGGTGTTTCGGCACTCCAGCGCAGGTTGAAGCAGCTAGGCTACTTCAGCGCCCATCCCACAGGGAGTTTTCGCGAAGTTACTCAAAATGCCGTTAGATACTTCCAGCGAATTAATCGACTGCGGGTGACTGGAATTGCCGATAGGCAAACTTTAGCTTTGCTGTTTGGTTCCACCCGGCCTCTTCCCCCCGTTACGCTTCCGGGGGATATTTCGGGAAATGGCGGTTGCAAGGGGCTGCGGTTCGGGGACAGAGGGGCGACGGTAGACTTGATCCAGCGGCAATTAAAAGCTTTGGGCTATTTTGAAGGCGGCGTTGACGGCAAGTTTCGGGAACGCACTCTCTACGCTGTGACTCGTTTTCAGCAAGATTACAATCTCGTTTCTGACGGCTGCGCTGACACTGCTACTTTGACTGCTATAGATGCCCAGATGAGGCAAGCTCAAATTACCTCATGGACTGAGGAAGATTATCAACAGAGTAATGCCGGAGATTTTCTGGAGTTGGGCGACAGAGGCCGAGAAGTAGAATTTGTCCAGCGGCGGCTGCAAGAATTGGGTTATTACAGGAGCCAGATTCACGGTTGGTTCGATCGACCAACTCAAGCAGCTTTGATCCGCTTTCAGAGAGATAGCGGGATGTTCGGGACTGGAAGAGTCGATCGCAGCACTCGATCGGCTTTGCGGCAAGGCAACAGGCAGGCCTCCGCGCCTGTGCCGCAAATTGCCGCTGGTTTGCGACGGGGCGATACTGGGCCTGCTGTCCGACAACTTCAGTCTGCGCTCAGAAGTCTGGGCAAAAACCCCGGCCCGGTGAACGGAGTATTTGGAGCCGAAACCGAGTTTGCCGTGCTGTCGTTTCAGCAGGAACGCAATTTGTCACCGGCGACGGGTATTGCCACTCCGGCGACTTGGGCTGCGATCCAAAATGGATTAGCTGGGCGGGTAGCTGTTCCTGCTGTTCCAATTAGCAGCAGTTTCAACTCTCGATCGACGAGCATTCAGCAATTACAAAGGCGGCTGCAAGACCTCGGCTTTTACACAGGCTCGATCAGCGGAGTTTTTGATACTTCGACGAGAGATGCCCTTGATCGAGCTCAGCGCAGTTACGGGGTCAGCAGCGACGATTTGTTGAGCCAAACTTTTTAGCCCCAGCCTTGCGACTACATCAAAGAAATCGGGTTTCTGCTTTCCGACTCATTCCTGAAATGATGTATTTTTCCTAAGAAACCCGGTTTCCGCGTAACTGCGATCGCACTTGGGCTACCGATTTTTGTTAAAAATTGTAACAAGTCGTACTTGAAATGCGAAAATAGTGTAATCTCACTCGATTGAATCCGGGGCGCTGCTGCCGTTTTGGGCGATCGACCTCGGACAAGACCAATTGCTGGAAACCAAAGACGGCCATCCCATCCGCAAAGCTTCGTGGCACACCGTATGAATGGTTAGCTGGCAGTCTAGCAGGTGCAACCCGGACTTTTCAGCTTGCTTCATGCCAATTTTCAAAATCGAATCGTTGTTAAATTCGATCGTTCTGTTGCACTGAACGCAGACTAGGTGGTGGTGGTGATGCGGGTAAGGCTGGTTTATTTCATAGTGTTTGTGACCTTCTGCTAGTTCGAGTTCGCGGAGCAGGCTCATCCTTGCCATTAACTTTAAAGTTCGGTAAATGGTGGACAAGCTAATGTTTTCGCCGCGATTTTTTAACAAAGTGTACAAATCCTCCGCACTCAGGTGATTGCCTTTGGGGAGGTTCTGAAACACGTGCAAGATGGTTTCCCGTTGGGGAGTCATCCGCCAGCCTTTGTCATTGAGTTCGGATTTGAATGAGGACGCGGTATAAAGTGCCATAGTGACCCTCTCAAGAAAGTCTGCCTATTGACAATAATACACAACGATCGAGATATTTTGCAAATATCGCAGCTTATTGAAAAAAGATTGAGGAAAAAATTTGGTTTTTGATATTGTTTGACTTTTAACCAGCTTTATGAATGAAAGCATCCAGGATACAAGCCCCCGAATTTATCCGTGGGGTGAATGCTTCAATTCTAAAATCTAAAATCTAAAATCTAAAATCTAAAATCGATTGACTTGCTGCAGAGGACAGAGAAGTTGTTGAGAAGTAAATATTTTTACTTCTGCCGAATGCCTCATGCCTTCTGCACAAGTGCCGAATGCCTTGCTCCCTGATTAATCGCGCTGACTGACCGCCCAAATTTAAGTTAGAGACTCCAGATAGTCGCGGACGCGGTTGCGACGCTTAGGTTGGCGGAGTTTTTGCAAAGCTTTGGCTTCAATTTGGCGGACGCGCTCGCGGGACAAGTCGAGGGCACGACCGATTTCTGCCAGCGAATAGGGGTGTCCGTCACCCAAACCAAAGCGCATCAGAATTACATCTCGCTCGCGGCTGGTCAAATCTGCCAGCAGTTGCTGCAAGTCGCGGTGCAAAGCTTCTCGCATCAGCATTTCTTCTGGGGAGATGCTGTCGGTTTCGAGCAAGTCGCCCAACTCTGTATCTTTTTCGTTGCCCACTTTAGTTTCCAAAGAAACAGAACGGGGAACGCGCAGCAAAACTTCTCGGACTTGCGATGCCGTCATGTCCAACTCGACAGCGATGTCTTCGATCGTAGCTGTCCGACCTTTTTCTTGAGAAATTTTGCGCTGGGCTTTTTTGATTTTGTTAAGTTTTTCGGTGATGTGGACGGGGAGGCGAATGGTGCGGCTTTGAGTGGCTATAGCCCGCGTAATTCCCTGCCGAATCCACCAGTAGGCATAGGTGCTAAACCGATAGCCCCGCGTCGGGTCAAACTTTTCTACAGCTCGCTCCAGTCCGAGAGTACCTTCTTGTATTAAGTCGAGCAGTTCTAAACCGCGATTTTGATATTTTTTCGCCACCGAAACCACCAGGCGCAGGTTCGCCTTAATCATGTGGTCTTTAGCTTCGACGCCTTCAGCTTGAACTCTTTCGATCGTCTCAACCGTCATCTCGGCTAACTCGGCCCACTGGCGCTTGCCTTCGGCCATAATTCGCTTGAGTTCTGGCACGTCACCGACGCCGGCAGTTAATGCCCAGCGTTCCAAGGAAGGTTTGTGTCCCAACTGTGCGGACAAGCGATCGCGCACTTCAATTAAATGCACGAAACGCGCAATTAGCCCTTCTTCCTGGGAGGCGACGGTGTTGCGTAATTCCAGCAATTTGATATAGCGCTGAACTTTTTGAGCTTCCGAGACTTCTTCGTCTCTACCCAAGAGACGAACCCGACCTATTTCTTGGAGGTACAGGCGCACTAAATCTGTAGTGCGACGGTTGGCATTTTTTTGCAATTTGGCTGCTGGGTCTGCATCTTCTGTCTCTGCTGGGTCTTGGTCGAGCAGTTCGTCTCCAGCTTCTTCAACATCTTCATCCAACACATCACCTGGCAAGGGATTGACTCGCAGTTGTTCGTCGAATTCAGCTTCAGCGTAAAAAGAGGTGGCTGGCATAGTGATTTTCTCAGTGGCTCCGGTGAAAAGATGCTACGCTTGGCGGTTATTTATAATTAAGATGCCCACTTGGTTAAGACGAAGCATCACCGCTTTGTGTTTCTTTAGTAACTTTCCTGACTTTTCTGCTGTTGGAGAGATCGAACTTTTGCTGCCCCACTTGTTTTACCAAGATTCTGGAAAACGCTAAGAACTTTCTGATGTAACAGGTTGAAGGCCCGAAAAGTGTGCTTTACTTCTTTGTTTATGTAGCTAGTATAGATAGTGACTCGCTATAAACAAGTGACGTTAGTCAGAAGTTAAGTTAATCTTCATCACCGATAAGCTGGTTCCCGATCACTTCGGAAAATTCGCCATTTTTTTAATAAAACTTTATATAACTCCGCGCTGTTGATTAAATACGCTGCCGTGAGCGCAGAAGTTTAATCCATTATAGAATATGGGTTTCAGAGTTGCTAGAGTCCCCAGTACCGAGTTATTGGCTGACGCAAAAACCGGGTTTCTCGATGTCTTTTGCGTAAGTCATGAGTTTGAGGGGGCGATCGACCGATAATTGTTTTGCTATGGGCTGCGGCTTCGGGCTTAACATCAGGCCGAGAACCCCAGCATCAGAAACGGGGTCTTTTGCACCATGCCGTCACAGAAAGCGCAGGTTTTTCGTTGCTGTTGACTCGATCGGGTCTTAAAGTCCTGGACGCATGGGTGCGTCGAAACCGGGTTTTTTAACCAAAATACTTGATTAAAGCCCTAAATCTCGGTTAAAAAACCCGGTTTCTTTGTGGGCGAGTGGCTCAATCCTATCTTACTGAGAATGGTGCTATCCTCTTCGAGGGCTTCGCTAACGGTCGCGAGTCAACTCAACTTAAAATTGCTAGCGTGGGTAAAGTTTCATCAGTTCCCTCACCTGTTCGGCGTGATAGGAACTGCGAGTTAAGGGAGAAGCGACAACTTGCAAGAATCCCAAAGATTCGCCAAACTTTCTCCAAGCATCAAACTGTTCTGGAGGCACAAAGTTTTCTACGTTCAAGTGCTTTTGAGTCGGTTGCAGATACTGTCCAACTGTTAAAATATCGCAGCCCACAGCCCGTAAGTCCTGCATCGCCTCCCGAATTTCGGCGTCTGTTTCTCCGAGTCCCACCATGATGCCGGATTTGGTGTAAACCCCAGGTGCGAGTTGGCGGCTTCGCTGCAATAGTTCCAAGGTGCGATCGTACTTTCCTTGCGGCCGCACCTTGCGGTAAAGTCGCTTTACGGTTTCGGTATTGTGGTTGAGTACCTCTGGGCGGGCTGCGAGAATAATTTCTAAAGCTTGCCAGTTGCCACACAAGTCGGGAATCAAAACTTCTATAGTTGTATCGGGCATCGCCGATCGCACTGCTTGAATGCACTCGACAAACTGAGACGCGCCCCCATCCGGCAAATCGTCCCGGTTGACAGAGGTAATCACGACGTGGTTGAGTTTGAGCCGCTGCACCGCTTGCGCCAATCTTTGGGGTTCTGTGGGATCTAAAGGTTGGGGCTTTTTCTCAAAATCGATGTCGCAGTAAGGACAAGCGCGGGTACAAGCCGGGCCCATAATCAAAAATGTCGCAGTACCTGCGTTGAAGCATTCGCCGATGTTCGGACACGACGCCTCCTCGCAAACCGTATTCAGGGATAAATCCCGCAAAATTTCTTTGACGTTGCCGACGCGCTCCCACTGGGGGGCTTTAACTCGCAACCACTGGGGCTTAACTGTCACGTCTGTCTCCGCCTGAGTAGTGTTTTACAAATAATTATATACGAGGTTGCTAAATTTTTACTTGAATGTGATAAGCTTAAAATCTAGTGACTAATTTCGGGATGTAGCGCAGCTTGGTAGCGCACCTCGTTCGGGACGAGGGGGTCGCAGGTTCAAATCCTGTCATCCCGATTGATTTTAATTCTTTACAGGTAACGGGTTTCAGATTTATTACTCTCTAGCATATTCCATTTTCCGCTCATCCTTCGCTCAGTCCGACTCTTCTAAGTGGCTGAGTATGTCCAACCCTGTTTGCAGATCAGCCAAGTCCGCTCTCGACTTTTTACGCCGCGCTTTCAACTGATTGAGCAAGTCAGCCGGCTCTGGAAATTCTGCGACGGTCGGAGCTGAGTTTTTATTTGCTTCCCGTGAGCGCCGCAGTTCCTTGAGCTCTTGCTCCAGCATCTGAACCTTCAATCCCAAGTCGATCGGGCGATTCCCTACGGGATAGCTGCGCTTCACGGGCGTGTTAATTCCCCTTGGCTAAAAAATTAACTGTAGCGACTGTTTTGGCAGAGGGAATTATAGAATAAAACATAAACAATCAGAGCAGCAGTAGAGAGTAGAGAACAAGTCTTTGCCTTCTCCCTCTGTGATGATTTGGGACAGTGTTTTATCACAGGTACTTGCTTAATACTGAGAACTTTGACCAAGGTTTGAAACCGGAGGTCAGTATAAATACTGCAATAATTCTTAAATACAAGTTCATTAAGATTTACATCTTGAGATAGATGAATTAATAGCTGAATGAGCTTATAATAAAGTTAATTGTTAGCTTGTCTAAAACTAACCCAAAAACCGGAGGATATTCCAATGCAAATAAGTGGCAAAGCCTTCGGCTCCTGCTCTCGCTGCGAAACAGTACCCGAAAAAATAGAGGGTAGGGGAGGTCTATACCTATGGTTTCCAGTATCGCACACGCTGACCAAGGTTATTTCTGCCCTAACCAAGGCTGAATTTGAATTCTGCCTGTTAGAAGAGAGCAAGTGTTTGTACATTATGCTTGAGGGAATAGCCAAAGAAAATTTTAACGCCCTAGCATCATCGGTGCTGACAACTCAAGAGTTGAAAGAGACAAAAGTTTTGTGGATGCGCGAAGTTGAACAGCCAAAACTTAGCGATTTTTATCGCAGCACTTCCTTAGACTCTTTTATTAATTTGACTAACTCTGATTGGCTGTTAGATTTATTGTCCGAAGAACGCATTACTACACATTTTCAGCCCATTGTTTATACCTCAGATACTTCTAAAATTTTTGCCCACGAAGCGCTGCTCCGAGGAATTGATGAGCAAGGAAACTTAATTTATCCGGGTCGGATTTTTTCCCAAGCAGAATCAGCAGGCCTAATTTTTCAACTAGATGTTTTAGCCCGGACTCGCGCTATCCGCGAAGCCCATGTTTACGATATCAAAGAACTACTTTTTATTAATTTTTCTCCAACTTCAGTTTACGATCCCGCTACGTGCCTGCGAAGAACAGTACAGGCTATTGATGAAGCGGGAATTCCTCACAGCAATATTGTTTTTGAAGTAGCGGAATCTCAGCACCCTCCTGATCTCGATCATTTGATTAATATTCTGAGGTTTTACCGAGAGGCGGGATTTTTAATTGCCCTGGATGATTTTGGCAGCGGTTCTTCTAATTTAAATTTGATGCACCAACTGCGTCCAGATTTTATTAAGTTGGATATGGAATTGATTCGGAATGTCCATCAAGATTATTATAAGGCACTAATTACTGAAAAGATGTTAGAAATTGCCGCTCAATTAGAAATTAAAACTATTGCTGAAGGTGTGGAAACTTTGGAGGAGTTTGAGTGGGTGCGACAACGGGGAGCAACTTTTGTTCAAGGTTATTTGATTGCTAAGCCGACTTCTCCGCCGATCGCACTTACAAGCTATATTGGTGCTCAACCACTACCTATTTCTGCTTAAATGGTTTTCAGGTGCGATTTTGCGTTACATTTGCTCATTACCAGGCAGAGCCTGGTAACGAGAATTACTAGCACTTTAAACGCTCAAATTGCGCCGCAGAAAGCTTTCTAAGGATTCCATTTTCATGCTGTAGATTGATTCCAAGTTTTGCACTTCTTCGGGAGTACAGAAATACTCGTTACCCAGCAATACCCGCAAAGTTCCTAAGTCTTTTTGAGCTTGAGGATTCAATAAACCCAAGGCATTTCTCAAACCGTCAAACACCATCAGTGGCGGGTTGATTACCATCGGTTCGCGCTTGAATAAGCGTGCAAAAATGCGGGGAATGTCGTCTCTTGTCAGCACATCCGGGCCACCGACTCGCAGAATTTGGTTGCGGGCGCCCTCGACTGTTGCCGAATCTACTGCAATCTTTGCTAAGTCGTCGGTACTGACAACAGAGGTGCGGTTTTTGCCGTCGCCAATCAGCAGGTAAAGTCCGGTTTCTCGAAATCTTTCTGCTAGGGGTAACAAGCTGGAAGCAAAACCGGCAGGCCGCAAGATTGTATAATTCAATCCGCTGTTTTGCAGGTATTTTTCTACTTCTCGCTTGGCTTTGAATACTGCGGAATCTTCGTATCCCCGATCGACTCCGAGTACCGAAAGAAAGACAAAGTGCTGCACTCCGGCTTCTTTGGCGCAGTCGATCAGTTCTATGTTAGCGCGGTAGTGTACTGCTTGAACGTCGCCCCCGGTGCCGTGGGTGCTGATGATGTACTGCACTCCTTGGCAGGCTTTTTTAATATCTTTGTCTTGTTTTAAGTCGCCGATAAAAATCTCAGCGCCTCGGTTTTCTAGTTCTGAGTAGCGAGATGCGAGGCGAACGAATGCGCGGACAGGCTTTTCTTGCTGTCTGATTTCTCGTACAATTCGGCGGCCTAGTGCGCCTGTTGCTCCGGTTACTAAGAACATGATTTTTTGTGGTTGGTTGTTACTTACATATTGCACTTTTCTCAATAACAGGCAAGATGCCTGTTCCACAAATAGTTAATTTTCTTGTGGTGTGGGCATCCTGCCCGCCCCTCCAAGATTTATTGAGAATGGGGCAAGATGTCAATTGTTATTAACCTTATAACTTATAAATCAAATTTCGACAATTACGGGGGCGTGGTCGCTGGGTTTGATTAATTTTCTGGGAGCAATGTCTATTGTACAGTTTTTTGCTTGTTCGTACAGGGGAGGGCTGAGATAATGGTGGTCGATTCTCCAGCCGTTGTTGCGGGGAAATGCGGCGGCGCGGTAGTCCCACCAGCTATAATGGCCGCCTTCTGAGGTGAATTTGCGAAAGGGGTCGTTTAATCCTAATTCTATGATTTCTGTGAGTGCGAGGCGTTCGGCTACTGATAGGCCGACGGAGTTAGCATTAGCTTTAGGATTGTGGATATCTCGATCGTCCGGGACGATGTTGAAGTCGCCACAAATGCACAAGTTGGGGGATTTATCTAGTGCTATTTTGAGGTATTCTTGCAGCAGTTTGAGCCACTTTAGCTTGTACTCATATTTCTCGCTGCCAACTTCGGAACCGTTGGGAACGTATACGCAAATAATGCAAATATCGTCTATAATTCCGGCTATTAGGCGTTTTTGTTCGTCAAAAATACCTGTGGTTTCGTCGCCGAGAATGGGGGCAAATCCGGTGGTGATTTGCGTTAGGGGCGATCGACTAAAAATGGCGACGCCGTTGTAGGATTTTTGACCGGAAATGTAGCAGTTGTAGCCAAGGTTGGTGAAGGGTTCTAGGGGGAAGTCTTTATCGGGAACTTTGGTTTCTTGGAGGCAGAGAACGTCTGGGGAGTTTGTTTGCAACCAGCTAGTAACGTGTTCTATGCGGGTGCGGATTGAGTTGACGTTCCAGGTGGCGATTTTCATTAATACAGTAATCCTAAAGGTGAGGTTATAGGGAGAGCGATCGCACCTATTTTAACCTATTTGATTCCCGTTCAACTCACTTGATTTGATAAATGTAAGCATCTTCGATCCACGTCTGATTAATCCGATTATTTGTCAATCTTCTGCCAGATAAGTCTAAATTCCACTTTTGCTGTTCCTGACGTAAGCCCTCAATTAAGTCATGTTTTGGGCTGACTGCTACAAGTGCTGTCCAATCGATTTTCAATTCAGGTTTAACTTCGCGAAAGACTGACAGAATTTCCCCATAAGTTTTAAGAGGCCCTTCGCTATCGTACAGAGGTGAGGTGAGCATCAGCCGCCATGTTTCTGGTTCTGGTGCGTAGTTCCAGAGAGCAGAGTCAACTGATAGATTTGCTGCATTTAGAGCGTCTATTAGTCTTTGACCTTCTGCTATTTCGTGACTTAATAATGTTGCTGTAGCCATTGTAAAACTCCGTGAGTGGGGTCAGTGATTGCTGAATAAATGCAGATTCAGGACTTACGCATCAATATCAAAGAAACCGGGTTTTTTACCAAATTCTAGGCAGGGATGCAGTATTTTCGTAAAAAACCCGGTTTCTGCCTCCACGACTAAAATTGATAAGTTTATCAGTTTTTGCTTCTGGTTTTGTTGATTATATATTCTCTGATTACTGGCTCGATCGTAAAGTGCGATCGCCCATTTTGTTTTACCGTTTCAACTAATGACCGTCGTCCTAAAGATTGCATGACTTTTAACAGTTCTGGCGGTGATAGTTGCAGGTGTTCTGAGATTTTTGAGATGTCGGCAGGTTCGGGGGTACTTGCTAGCCAACCCATAGCTTGTTGTTCGGATGCGGTTAGGCGATCGAAATGCTGGTCCAGGAGTGATTCTAAGTCACCTAAGAATAGGGTATCATAGGAAAGGAATTCGGAAACGCTACCGCCGAATAAGTCTTGAATTAATGTGGCAACTATATTTAACCATAAGGGATTGCCTCGGTAAAGGTCGATCATTTCTGACCATTTATCCGGTTCTGCTAATCCTTTTTCTGTGAATATTTCTTGTGCTTCGGGGCCTAAACCGTTGAGTTGCAGAGATTTGCAGGGGCGGTTGTCGCCTTCTAAGGCGGCGATTTCTCTGGGTTTTTCCCAACTCAGGAGGATTAAGCAACTGTTGTGGGATGATTCTGTTATTTGTTTGAAGAATGCGCCGTAATTTTCATATCCAGGTTGGTAATTTCCTGCGAGTTGTCCGCTGCGGAAAATGGTTTGGATATCATCGAGGATGATGAGACAGCGGTGCGATCGTAAATAGTTGATTACCCCCCCCAACCCCCCCTTGCTAAGGGGGGGAGAAAGAGGTTGAATCTCTTCGCCGCGCCTGAGAGAAAGAGGTTGAATCTCTTCGCCCCCCCTTGATAAGGGGGGGTTGGGGGGGTTAGTTTCTTGCTGCTGGGAGAGGAATTTAATTAAGTCGGTTTGGAGTGATGCCAGGGGTGGAGAGTTGCGGAGACTTCGCCAGATGATGTAGTCGAATTCGTGTTGAATTTGTGGGATTAGTTGGAGTGTAAGGGCGGTTTTGCCAATACCGGATAAGCCTAAGATGGTGATGAGGCGGTTGCGGCCTAAAATCCAGTTTTCGAGGGTGGTGAGTTCCGATGTGCGGTTATAGAATAGGTTGGGTTCTGGTGCATCGGATAAGTCTAATCGCTGTTTGGGCTGAGTTTTGCTAGAGGTGTCCTGATTTTTATTTTCTAAGTTTGGGGTTTCTAAGGATTCAGGATGGTTTGCACAAACCTTAAACTTACCAACTTGTGCATTGTCGCCAAAATGTGATGAAACTATCGAAAATAGCCATCTTTCCACTGTATATGCAAAGTTAGATTGATTGATGTCTTCACCTAATGTTTCTGATAGAAGTTTCCATAATTTTGCTGCAACTTTCTTGACATGAGCTTCGCTACGGTGGCAGTTGGTGGCAATTTCTGGGTATTTCTGGCGTTGCCAAGTGCCTCGCAATATACCTTCTTGTAGATGGTTGAGGTGTTTTTCTGTCTTAGCGAATACGAGATCGTCAGCCACTTTTAAGACTTCTTCAACGTCCATAGGTCGAGTCAGGGTTTGGGTTTGGCCTATTGCGATCCTACTTTATCCTACGGTTTGATACTTTAGCAACTAAATCCTACTTTATCCAACTGAAAGAAATCAGGACAGGTAAAAAAATGCCTACTAAATCCTATTGATTTGATTTGATTTGAGTATATTTTTCACATATGCTAAAAAATCAGGACGCAATAAATTTAAGCAATTTTTAAGAAGCAATGGCTAACATCAATATTGCAAATACTCCCGATGCACAAGGCACAGAGGATGATGATTTCATTCGTGATACTGATGGCAGCCGCAGAACGTTCGGCTTGGGGGGTAATGACTGGATCCGTGGCTTGGGTGGCAATGATGAACTGTTCGGGAATCAGGGTCGTGACACACTAGATGGTGAGGGCGGGTTCGATACCCTCTACGGTGGTAAAGATGCAGATACTCTTGACGGTGGACTTGACGATGACGTTTTGTTTGGGAATGCGGGCACTGATACCCTTATTGGTGGACGCGGCAACGATCAAATGTTTGGGGGGCGTGATAACGACAAGCTATCGGGTGGCGACGGTGCGGACATTTTATCTGGAGATTTAGGTTTTGATGTTCTGAATGGAGGAGCTGGACGAGACACGTTTATCCTTCAAGATGAAGTCGCTACTAATACAGTAGATTTTCTGCAAGACTTCTTCCCTGGGGAAGACAAAATTGCACTTCCACAAGGTCTGACATTTGCTGACATCGAAGTCCTGACATTTGAAACTGCTGGGTTGAATCCACGTTTCGTGGAAAGGCAGTTTGAACCCTGGAATGCATTTTGTGGCGTCTGCGCTGGTGCCGATCAAAATCTAGCTCTACGAGTTAAATCCACTGGTCGAATTATTGGACTTGTGGATAAATCGCCAACTTCTCAGGTTCCTCTAACACCAGCGAGCTTGACAGCAGCGGACTTTATCAGCAGTTGAGGATTCTGCTATGCTGGGTGGTAGCCTGTCGCTATCGGAAATAACGTGGGAGGGTGAAAACCCCTGCGATTTATGGAGGGGATGAAACCCGACTCAACAGGTTTTAACCTGTTGTCTCTCTTATTTCCCGCGTTGATTTTCAGTGTACTTTTTAACTACTAATGAAGAATCTACTGAAAATAAGTAGATAACCAATTGGCAGCAAGGTAAGTAAATGCAACTCAGTAAAAGTGATCTAGCTCATAAATATTAAGGAAAGCGGCGATTCGGCGAAGGCAAATAGGCTGCGACGAATCGCATTTTTTGATGATAGAGCGATCGCTTTTCAATTTAGAAATAACCAAAAGGCGATCGCCCTTACGTCCCAAATTGTCACAAAGTGCGTGAAGCGCAGCTATCCCGTAGGGAATCGCGCCTCTTCCCCTGTACTTGCAAAAAAAATTACATCCAAGATAAACTAGGAAATAGAAACTAAGCAACCTCTGATGCTGAAAGCAAAAATATAATGAAAACTAAAAGCTTCACAGTCATCATTTACAAAGAAGAAGATATGTACATTGCCGAATGTCCAGAAGTCGGCACAATTGACCAACGCGAAACCATAGAACAAGCGATCGCCAATCTCAAAGAAGCTACAAGGCTCTATCTCGAAGAGTGTCCTTTACCCGACGAAATCACTCCCAGGTTTGTAACTAGCATAGAGGTTAGCTATGCCTAGGTTGCCCAGAATATCAAGTAAGCGAAGTAATTCGCGTACTAGAGCGTTTAGACTTTAAAATACAGTCAATCCTAACAAAGCTATTTAATAAACGTGGTGTTCTAAATAGGAAATAACTCCTGATTCTACTTGCTTTAATACCGCTTGGTGCTGATTTAATTCCGGTAAAATATGCACAAAAACATAAGCTACCGAAACCCCACTTGCTGCTGAAAGCCAGCGGTTGCGAGGAATAGGGGCAAACCGCAACTTGCCGCAAAATAAATGTGTCAGCGCTAAACCAATGCCACTCAGCGCGGTTAAAGCTAAAGTATTAGGAGCCGATCGCAAAGCTGCTGTTATTACCATAACTCTGCTCTACCCAATTAATCCTCTCCTAAAGCTTTAATGACTTGGTGATACCGTTCTTGCACATCTTTCTGGTCTTGCTCCTGAGAGATTTGTTCGCGGCTACTATTTAAAATCATCTCCGCGTGACGGCGTAAAGCTTCTCGTTGTTGGGAATTGCGGGTGTAAGTGGCGATGCAAGCTATAGCTTCCAATAAGCGAATTGTTACCGCCACATCTGATTTACTGTATTGGCGAATTTGGTTAAATGCAGTATTGACTAAGCCTTCAAACGTCACTCCTTCAACAATGACGCGCAAATTATGTTCATCGTCGTAGCGATAGGGGGAGGGAAAATCCCTTTGAGCGAGGCGGGATAATCCGGCGCTGAGGCGATCGATACACCGAATCGCAGTAAACGGATCGTTGATACCAGGAGAAATCGCACGCAAGGCAATTTCAACTAACTGATCGATAGGAAATTCTACATCTTGATATTCAGTCCGTTCTTTGCCCAGAATAAAAGCATCGTTAATCTGTTGTTTCAGGCTTTGATTCACCTGTTTTTGCGGGGAAACCATCGCTACATCGCTGCCATTGACGATAAACTTTCCCGGTCGAGTTGTAAGACTTACAAGCAGATTGTACTGACGGGCAATTTTCATTAATTCCTTGTCATCGATTCCTTGCAAATAACCCTCGCCAGTGGCTTTGATTGGACTTGCTTCCGAGTCAAAATTTGCCGGAATTTCTCCCACTTGTCGCGAGTTGTTCGCTTTACCTTCTCCGATTTTTTCGGGAAACAGACGATCTAGAGCTTTGTCTAAATCGCCACTAACCTGAGTAATTACATGGGAGGCTTGAATAATGGTTGATGCGTGATGGATAAAGTAAATCAGTACGCCGATACTGGCAATTGCCAATCCGGTACCAACTGTAACCGAGAGTTGGGGTACAAAGAGACTGTATCCTTCTCCTTCTGCATGAATGGTTCGCAGTACGAGTAAACAGTAAATAAACGTGGCAATGAAGGTGCCAAGCACGATTTGATTGCCCGTATCCTGCATAAAACTACGCAGCAATCGGGGCCCAAAATTGGAGCTCGCCAACTGAAGGGCCACAATAGTAATGGAAAAAGCTGTAGCAACAACGCTGATCATTGAACCGGCAACCGATGAAAGAACCGCTCGCGCACCATCGGCTCCACCCGTGTAAATCCACCTCCAGTTTGGTATATTACCCGTGCGGTCAATTGTCAGCATTGCGATCGCCAAAATCATCGACCCCAGCGCCATCAAGGTTGGGATAAACCAGTAGCTAGAGTGGAGCGAGTCCCAAATTTTGCTTAACTTGACATTTTTCATGAGTTGTGGTGGGGTGGCGATTGTCCGTTGCCGTCAGATTGCGATCGCTGTTCAATTAGTTGTCGCAGAGAACCGCTGATGCTGCGGGGTTTGGGAACTTCGCGATTACCAGCGGGCCATCCTTCGCGTTGACGTTTGCGATCGCCATCCGTCTCTTCGGTTTGGTCGTGAAACAAAATTTGCTGCGTAGGAAAGGGCAAGTCGATGCCATTAGCAGTCAGCTTTTCCTTAATCGCAGAAAGTACCTTGTCCCGCGATCGCAGATCGTCCATTCGTCGTGGGGGAGCAATCCACCATCGAGCGCGGATATTGACGGTACTTCCTGCAAGTTCCATCAGCAGCACGTCAGGAGCAGGGTCATTCAACACCTCATCCACACTGTGCAGAGCTTCCATCATTAACTGCTTGGCTCGGTGAATATCATCGCCGTAGCCGATACCAACGTCGTATTCCATCCGGCGTTTATCAAAAGCGGTATTCACCATAACAGAATTGGTGAACAATTCGGCATTGGGAATTACAATCCGGCGACCATCATAGGTTCGGATTGTTGTAGCGCGAGTTTCAATACTTTCTACAGTTCCCTCAAAGTTTTTAAACACAATCTGGTCATCGATTTGGAACGGTTCCGTCAACAGAATTAGGATACCAGCTAGGAAGTTTTGTAAGATATCGCGAAAGGCAAAACCAATCGCTACCCCGCTAATTCCCAGCAGTTGCACCAAATCGCCTGCTCTAAATGTGGGAATTACAATCGACAAGGCAATAAACAGACCAACCAAAACAGTAATACCCTGCGCTAACCTTCCCAAAACCAGTCCCAAATTCCGGGATTGGCGGTGGTTGCGAGTAAGCCGCCTGACCGCTCTCTTAATTGACCTCCCAACAAAGAAAAAGATTCCGAAAACAAGGAACGCTAGTATCATATTAGGCAGCAGGACAATGAAGTCATTGATCATGCTCTCAATCTTGTCCCAGACTCCAGATATTTCTGCTGTCATAAAACTTCCTTTTGCATCAGTCATTATTGATAGTATTAAAATTAGCCACGTCAAACTCTATCTTAAGGCTGTAGATTACTTTAACGTGAGGCTAATTTAGGACTTACACAGCCACAGTAAATATTGGGGATGGTTCGTTACGCAGAAAGCTAACGCACCAACAATTTTTTTCAAGTGGATATCGCAGCCACATCTTGACCGTTGAGTTTTTGTGCGATCGCATCCAGCACCCTCTGTTCTGCTTCGGAAACCTCTCCGCTACCTTCGGCAATGCGACGGCATTGAGCTAATAGCGGTACTGCAAAGTCCGGGTTAAGTTGCTCTAACAATGCACCCAATGGTTGAGGGGAGTTGATGTTAGCAGCAATCCTTTTGAGTGAATCAGCATTTAATTGCAATTCCTTCAATTCTGGCAGAATATCTTCCCAGTTTTTGTTGGGATAACTTGCCAAAATCATGTGAACCATAATTTGATCCATTCCTGCTTGCTGGGCGATCGCCACATCAAGATATTTCTCGCTTTGTTGCTGAATTGCTTGCAGCGTTTCGGTTCCAGGTTCTTCAGTATCTTCCCTCACTTTGGCTTCGTAAAACTGGCGCGCCGCATATCCCAGCGCGTACAGCATCGTAGCATTCGTACTCGCACCAATCATCGCGCCAGCCAGCGGTACGTTGCGTAAAAAGCCCAAACCAGCTCTCATTGCGTTGCTACCGCCTAGCGCTAACCCAAAAATTGCCAAAACCTCACCTTTTCGGGCTGGCTGTTGCAAATCCATCCCATAGGCGGCGGCAATTTCATAAACCATTTCGGTTTGAATCGCAGTAGTTGCGGCTAAATCGATCGCCAGCAGTGCAGCCGCGACACCGGGTAAAATGCTGCTAGCAAATCCGACACCACCGGCTTGAATCGCTTTTTCCACCATAATGCGATGGGCAATTTCGCTGGGATATTCATTGGGATACTTTTGTTGGAGTTCCTTGACTTGAGCTTCGGCTTTGGCTAAGTCGATGCGATCGCTGACCCCAACTAACCAATCAAGCCTGAGTACCCCCGCCACTTGTTTAACAAAGGGAAGATTGCCAACATAAGTTACCGCATCTCCGGTTCCTTGCGTCGCTTGTCCAATCAATCGATAAGTTTGTTTAGCAGCAGCTTCCCCCCAATCAACTGCTGTATCAACAACCGCTTTGCCTGTATTCAGTGCAGATTCTGTTGTCTCGGCAATGAAATTTAACAAACCAGGTTTTTGCTGTGAATTAGTTTCTTTTTTTAGGTTTGATTGGTCATCCATCACTGTTTTTTCAATTAACTACAATACGCCAGGTTTTCAGCTTGGACGTAGCCTCTCAGAGGCACTGTAATCGGCACCCAACCATCCGTTCCTATACTTTCAATCGTCACTCTTCGTCCATCCGCGACGACTCCAACCCTTTCCCCATCAGTGGAAGGTGCTTGATGTACGTTAATTCCTCTGACGGCTGCAACTTGGCGGCAGTTAGTAGGAGGCGGGGGAGTTGCGACTTCACACGCTCCCAGAAAACCACCATATACGTAACCTTTTAGGGGTGCTGTAATTGGTATCCAGCCATTCTCACCAAGACTTTGAATCGTCACATTTCGCGCGGAATCGATGATGCCAATCGCTTCGCTGTTAGCCGTCGGTTGTCGCCGAACATTAAGACCATTCTTCGCAATAACCTGGCGACAGCTATCCGGTACTTGCGCTAGTAAAGATTCACCTTGAATCTGTGTTTTATTTGTATTAGCGGCGAAGGAGGGAGCAACTAAAACCGTTGCCGTTAACAACATCGAAGTTGTTAACCTTGTATATTTTTGCCATATCCTCTGCTCTTGCATCGCTTTATCTCCTTTTAAATCTCTATGCCAAAACCTTAAAAAAGGTTTTTAGCTTGTTCATCTTCTCCAAGAAAGCATGAATCATCATCCCAATGGTATAAAATAATTCGACTCCCTCCTGTGCTTGTTAAATTTTCAGGTTTTATCATCGCTAATCAAGCATAAACGCGAGGTTTGCGAGCGCCAACAGCACCACCCATCATTGCCGCTGCCAAACTCAGCAAAGAGCCAAGTAGAAATGACCAAGTAGCTTTAGCTGTATTACCAGCTAGATCGCGAACTTGATTTGGGCCTACATTCTGGGCTTGATTGGGTATATTAACGCCGCCCTGTTGTTGTACTTGATTGGCAATTTCTCCAGCATTAGCAGCGGCAGCGCCAACAGCACCCGATATCCCGCTTCCTAATAACCAAGCACTAAGTGCTAATGTAGCTCCCCAAAGAATTGCTGCATTCAAAAATGCTGTTTTCTTGGTCATCGGGCCGCAGCTTTGAGCCATCACCCAACCGCCTAAAAAAAGGGAAATCAGCAAACTGATAATCGACCAAATTACGACCCCAATACCAACGGAACCTGCATCCGCGCCTGTTGCACCTGCGGTTAATCCGATCGCCATTGCCAAAGCGCTTAAAATTAGTTGAGTACCCAGAGCGATCGCAATTCCTGCCAAAATTGGCCCCCACCTCACTTGATCGTGGTAATCCACCAGCGGATTGACGATTGTAGGCTCAGTGAGTTCACTGCCCGATCGATCTGGATAAGTCATAAAAGATTAACCCCTGCGTTACGTTGTTACTTGTTTTCGTTGCTTGTAATTTAATTTTACTTAATAAGTATTACTAGAATATCTACCGAGGGGCATAATATTTTCTTATTTGATGATTTTAACGATCGAAAGTAGTAATTTCGATTTATGAGCGAAATCTCATCCAGAAAAAACCCCAGCAGCTAGTTAGAAATGTCCTTAATTTTGTAGGCTCTCGCGTAGTTGAAGTGATAATAAAACCTGAGAAATCCTTGTGAGAGCTTTTGGCATAAAGGTTGTAAGTTGGATCAACCCAACCTACGAATAATTAGATAAATTTATCACAATCAGTAGGGGAGAGATAAATTCATCTACCTAAAGATAGAAAAATATAAAAAAAAATCGCTCTTTTGATGATTCTCAATTTGCTGAATCATTCATAAGAAGGAAGTATTAGAACTGATATCTATCTAAAGTAGGTACACAAGTTGATCTAGATAGTACAGGAAATAACAATGTTACTTTACAAAATTGAGGATTTTAATCCCAACTACCGCCAAGCCGCTTTTGATGACGACGATATCAAAGGGCTGGAGGTGTATGGCGGAAGTACCGATGATAAAATTGGCACGATCGATACTGTGCTGGTAGATGAGACAGGACGTTGCCGCTATTTTGTGGTAGAGACTGGTTCTTGGATTTTTGACAAAAAAGTTTTACTTCCCATCGCTCTTTGTCACATTGATTTTAATGGGCGGCGTGTTTACGCTACAGGTTTGCGGAGTAAAGACCAAGTGGAAAAACTACCCAGGTATGAGCATGGGATGGCAGTTGATTACGATTATGAAGAACAAGTGCGGGGTATTTATCGAACTTCAACAGTAGAAGCGTCTGTACCAGTAGAAGCATCATTACCTTTAGAAGCACCCGTTCCAGTTTCTACAACGCATTCTGTCTTGCCTCAAGCTAGTAATCCTGCTTATGACCGGGATACCTATACTTACGAGCGAGAGCCCCAATTGTATCAGATGAACGAACAGGATCATCAAAAACTCAAACTGTACGAAGAACGATTAGTTGCAGATAAAACCCGTCGCAAAACAGGCGAGGTAATAATTGGCAAACAAGTTGAGACAAAAACGGTACAACTGGAAGTTCCTGTAGAAAAAGAGCGAGTTGTGATTGAGCACACAACTCCCGAATATGTAGGGAGTCGCGTAACTCCAGATACCGCCTTCAATCAAGAAGAAATGGCACATTTGGAAATCTACGAAGAAACCGTCAATATCAAAAAGCAAGCGTTCGTGCGCGAGGAAGTGCAAATCAGAAAAGAAGTTGAGCAAGATACGGTTGAGGCAACAGACACAGTACGTCGCGAAGAGTTAGATGTTGTAAAAACAGAATGGGAATCGGATAGAAAAAAACGTAATCCGCTTTAACTCAGCCAAATAGTATCGTTAAAAATGCAAAAATCAGGAGGAAATTTATCATGACTAATCGCAGGCATTTACCGTCAATCAGCGTAGCCTTTTTAGCTTTAGCAATTAGTGTCAGTGGCACTGGCTTTGTGCTAAGTTCCCAGCAAGTTGCTGCTCAACAAGCTAAATCGAAATTTCCTGATGTACCGCCGAATTACTGGGCGCGTCCGTTTATTGATTCCTTAGCTGAAAAAGAGATTGTTACCGGATATCTAGACGGAACTTTTAGACCCAAACAGGCTGTGGATCGGGATGAATTTTCGGCGATGATCCGCCAAGCTTTTAATCGAGCCAGCGTTAGAAAGATACCGAGTGGAAGTTACTTTAAGGATGTGCCTAAAAACTACTGGGCAGAAACTCCGATTCAAGAAGCTTATGAAACGGGATTTATGAATGATTTTCCCGGAAATGAGTTTCGTCCGAAGCAGTCCTTGACTAAGGCACAAGCATTAGTTGTGTTAATGAGGGGTTTAAATATGGATTACAATCCCCCTGTTGTCAAAACCGATCGAGTGGCTGCAACTCCAGCAAGACCAACTCCAGTAAATAAACGTCGAATTGCTAGGAACCGTTTGGCATTTCCCCTCGCAGCGACTGTTTTGATGCAGCCGTTATTACCTGTAGTCGCAAGGCTGCAGCCTGCGGCTGCCCCCACACCTAAATCGGCTAAGACTGTTCCACCAACAACGACAAAAGCTGCAACTGCGCCTGCTAAAAATTCGGCATTAGATTTTCTCAATTCGTACTATAAAGATGCCGAGAAACTTCCTAAATATGCGGTTGAGCCCGTGGCAGCAGCGACAAAGGCAAAGATAGTGGTCAACTATCCAGATCCCACAGTTCTTAATCCCAACGAGTTGCTGAGTCGGGGTAGTGCTACTGCCCTAATTCATCAAGCTTTGGTCAATCAAGGTCAGATAGAACCGCTTCCCGACAAGGATAGTGCTAAGTACATTCCTACGAGCCCACGTCGCTAGTTCTGCCATCAACATTAACTTTTTTACCCCTGGATTCGATTGACTCGAAACCAGCGATAGCCGTAGGCTTTTAAGGGAATAGATGGCGAGTCGGCATCGAGAGATTCATACAGCCGATCGCCAAATAAATCGCACAGATTGCTGTATTCGTTAGATTTGAGCGTAGCGGTACAAGGCTTGTCGGCGAGATTGTGGACAGCAATCACCGTCCTGCCTTCCCAGTCGCAGCAGTGGGCTAACACCGAGGGAGAGTCGGTTTCGAGAATGTGCCACTTGCCCCTACCCAACTCAGGACATTGCTTGCGGATGCTGATTGCACGTTCCATCCAGTTAATTAATGAGCCAGGATCGCGCTGCGCTGCGACGACATTGACTTGTTTGTAACCGTATTCTCCGTTGGCGATCGCAGGTCTGGCAAGGGCATCACTTGCAGCCGTCGAGAAGCCACCATTCGGTGCATCTGACCATTGCATCACCGTGCGAACGCTGTCTCGACCTTCCAGCGAAAGGTCATCCCCCATGCCAATTTCTTCGCCATAGCGCAGCATGGGTGTACCAGGCAGAGTGAACAGCAAGCTGTAGACAAGTTCAATCCGGCGACGAGATCCTCCCATCATCGGTGGTAAGCGACGACGAATCCCGCGCCCGAAAATTTGCATAGTTTTCTCAGGGGCAAACGCTGCAAAAATTTCCTCTCGTTCCGATGAAGTAATGCGGTCTAGCGTCAGTTCATCATGGTGGCGCACAAAATTAAGCCACTGACAAATATCAGGAATATCCGGTAAGGTTTTTAGTCCCTCGCGCAAGGCGGTGGATTCTTGACGCGCCAGGGCCAAAAACAGATGCTGGTTCAGCAAAAAGTTGAACAGAATGTGCATTCTGTCGCCCTTAGCAAAGTAGATAGAAATTTGCTCGCGATCGACATTTGCTTCTGCCAGCAACACAGCATCACCCTGACGCGATGACACAAAATCTCTCATTTCTTCCAAGAAACCTCGCAGCTTTTCGGGGTCTGCACCTTCGATGCCAATTCCTTCAATTAAAAACGGAACAGCATCAATGCGAAATCCAGACACGCCCAGTTCTAGCCAGAAACCCATAATTTTGCATATTTCTTCTCGTACAGCCGGATTGCCAATATTCAAATCTGGCTGTTCTTTATAGAAGTGATGCAAATAGTAAGCTTTTGCTTGTTCATCGTACTCCCAAATACTGTCCTCGACATCGGGAAATATCAGTTGTTCTGGATCAGTTTTGGGTGGATTTTCTGACCACACGTAGTAATCGCGATACTTGGAATTTTTATCGCTTTTAGCCGCCACAAACCAAGGATGCTGATTGGACGTATGATTTACTACCATATCGATCAGCACGCGAATTCCTCGTTCCCTTGCTTGGTGCATGAACTCGACAAAATCTCCCAGGGTTCCCAGTCGCGGATCAATGTTGTAGTAATCCATCACGTCGTAACCATTGTCCCGGTTAGGGGAAGGATAAAACGGCAGCAACCACAAACAAGTAATTCCTAGCGCGGATAAATAGTCTAGACGGTTGATCAGTCCATGAAAGTCGCCGACACCATCCCCGTCCGAGTCCATGAAGGTTTCAACATCGAGGGAGTAGACAATTGCGTTTTTATACCAGAGGTCTTTCATTGCAGTAAATTTCTTAATAGAGAAACTGTTGGAAATGGCTTTGTTCAGAAACCCGGTCACAGGGCCATTTAGGAAGCTGAATGCCACGGGTATAGCTCATCTTTCGGAAGATGAGCCTAAGTTATGTTTGTCCAGATTCAAAATCTATCCATCTCAAGCTCGATGAAATATCTGTCACTATAATAAATCAATTACGAAAAAAAAACGGTTGCTCAGACTGACTACCATTAGCAGGAGCGATCGCTATTTCCGATTAGATGTTCATGCAAATAGCCAACTTGTTTAGCTTGTAGCTGCACTGTCTTCGCTCTCTGGGAGCCAAGGCAGTGCTTTCGCCACCAACCTTAGTTAAATCGGCCAGGCCTTGTCAATCATAAGGACATAGAAGTTGTGTTTGCCTTTAGCGATCGCCCATGCTGCCAACTACTCTTCTACCCAATTGAGTAACCCAAGAGAAGTAACAGCTCCAAAAAAGTGAGCGCCAATCAGATTGACGTTGGCCATCGTCACAAAAATATCTAGAGAACGAATCACATTTTCTGGCGTATAAGCTGCGAGCGCTTGCGGTTGACTCAGAGTTTTTGCTAGGACTACAGCCACTGTTTCTTCAGATGCGACAAACGCGATTAATACCCCCACCAAACTAGAAACTAATCCAATCCGTAAGGTGTGAGTAATATGTTCTTTGCTGGGATATACCTGGGAATTTTCGGCGTGCAAAAGTCGGCCTAAAAGCCGATAGCGAAAATCCCAAAATATTCTAAACGCCAGCAATAACAGGCCCACTATTGCTAAAACTACCCCGAAACCAATACCTGCATTATTGGTTTGTTCGCCCATGTTGCGACCCAACATAGCAAATAATAAAACAATGCCGGAAACAGCACCCAAGAATAACTGTATCCAGAAGCTAAATCTACTAAACAAGCGAAAAGTTGCGACGAATTCGCTTTGGGTCAGCGGTTGCGGCACGGATTCTGGTTGATTCATTATATCCACCTTATTGCTGAATTGAGCATCAAAATAAACGAGGTAAGAAAGAGGTTCTGCTTGTCTTCCTGTCGCAAGCGATCGCCTGGTGGTTAGCTATTAGACTTCTGCAGAAAACTCGGTTAAGGGCAGGACAGGATGCCTAACCCCTACTCCCCGCAGTAGTTAGGAGAGAGGTGTATTGGTTACTGAGGAATGGCTGACGGATATACTCCTGTAGCAACTAAGACAGGTTTGTTGGTATACTCGGCTTCTAGCTTCTGCTTCAAGGTCAAATCCCATTGCAGATCGTAGTCCCGCTCAAGTTCAGCGACGACAAACGAACGCAGCACGCCGGTTACAGCCACCTTCTCACCTTCTCGCACGCTTGGTTGTGGAACTGTGTGTATCACTAACAAGTCTTCTCCGCCAATTAATTTCTCTTCATCCAAAGTGAACGAGTTTGGACTTCTGAGGCTTTCGACTTCACCGCTCACCGCCAGTGTCTTGCCGTAGTATTTTTGGGGGTCTGAGGTGAGTTCCCCCGGTGTGGGGGCTAGCGCCATCGATTGTGCAACGATCGTAGGTTTACTTTCGTACTCGGCGTACAAGTTTGGCTCTAAGCCTAATTTGTACTCGCGCTCAATATCTGCAAGGACAAAATTGCGAACTGTTCCTGTTACTTGAACTTCTTGATCTGATTCAGTCGGCAGCACAAAAGGCTTGCCGGTGGCATTGACAACCAAAATCGATTCGGTGCTAAAAAACTCCTTATCGCTAACTGTAAAGGTCGATGGCCCCAATTTTTTGACTGGTTCGCTTCTGATGGTCACAGTTTTGCCAAGCAGTTGTGCTGTTTTATCAACCACATTCTCGGTTGTCGTGGGAACCGTACCGGGTGTTGCAGGTGCAGGTGCAGGTGCCGTTGCTTGTCGCTGTGGGGTAGTACAAGCCGGAAGCAGGATAGCTGCTAGTGCGAGGGCGATCGCTCCTCCCTTAGCATTCGAGAGCTTTTGAGTGTAATTGTTCAAACGATTATTAACCATTGAAAAACCTCCTTGATTTTTTCTGTTTATTTTGTTGATGAAGCTACAGAATTTGTGTTTAAAACCGGGTTTTTTTATAGCCTAATTCAAAAACACTTGACCGTCAGGGTGAACTCTTAAAACTCCTTAATTGCCATCCTATTTAGTCGTTTCATCTGAGGAGTTGCTGATGCAACAAGAGGCATGGTTGGCATACCGATTAATAAACTGCCAGAGATGATTTGTAATATCCCTGGCGTTTTTTTTCAGCGATTTTTTAGTTGATACATAGATATCTTCTGATGGAATCTTTCAAATTTAGTCAGGTGTGCCAGATTTTTGGCAATAGTCGCGAGTCACCGCTCAATTTTGAAACAGTACCAAAGTTTCTTCGCTGGTGCGATCGCCTCTACTAGAACTGAGATTCACCTCGTATCGGGTTCCTGGTAGAGAAATGGTCGGCTTAAAAGCAAAGCTGAATTTACCTTGTTCATCCGCCCGAATTGTGCGTTCGAGGATATTTCGTTCAACTCCAAATAAACCTGCCACAGAAGAGGTAGCCTGAACGTTGACATTAACTGTCGCATTTGGGGCGCTGCGTCCTTCCACTTCAACCGTCCCGCTGACGCGAGCATTTTCTTCGGGAGTGATAATTTCTAGCGGGATTTCGGCAGTGTTGGAACGGCCATCATCGCCAGCAATTAGTTCTCGATCTAAACGGGAACGAATAACTTGATTTCCCGACTGCAAACTAGCAGTAACCGCCGCACCAGCAGGGGGGAAATAATCTTGGCTGCGGATCGTATATTCCCCTGTGTAAACGCCGTTGGATTCTTCCCGCATGGGGATGTTATAAGCAACTCCTTCAATGGAGAAATTAGCTGTAGCGTTGGGAGTGCCGAGCAATTTGAAATTGAGCGTGGTTCCCGGATCTAACTGCTGTACTGGTTGAGCACTGAAGCGGTTAATAGACAAAGATTGAAAGCGCCGATCGCTATAACCCGCAACTAGAGGTTGTTGCAAGCGGGTGCTACTGATGCGATCGCCTTGTTGCAAATTTGCCCGCACAACAGTATTTTCGGAAATACGATCGCCCTCGCGAATCATGTAGTTTGCCTCGTAAACTCCGGGTTGAACCTCCCGCATCGGCAGATTTTGCACTGCATTTGGGATAGTCAAGGTAGCTCTAGAATACGGGGTTCCTCGCAGCACGAAAAAGAGTTGAGTTCCCGGATCTAATCGCTGTACTGGATACGCGGTAAAACTGTCTATATCCGAGCCGACTACTCTTCGTTGAGCTACTTGGATAGAGGGTTTGGCGCTAGCTAGGGCAATTTCCGGTAAATAAATGGTTGAACCCAACAGAACCAGTCCAATTGCCGTTGAAAATGATTTTATTTTCATAAAATCCTCCTAAATCGCAACAACCAACCTCTTGCAGTAATGTGAAAAGAAAATTTAAATTATTAAAAATTTACTTTGGCTCAAGGTCGATTGTCTGTGTTCTACGTTCTACATTCTTTCAAAATGTTGCTTATATATCCATTTAACCTCAAGTCTCCAAAGCTTGCCATCTGTCGGAGGCAATAATAAAATATCTATCTGATGAAAGATGATTGAAGAAAAAATGATAATATTCCTTTCAGTTCAGTTAAGTGCGATCGCTCGGACTATTGGCGATAGATGCTTGATTCCCAACTGTCGCACTGGGACGCATCCATTCTTGCAACGTCCATAAGCCCGTTATGGCAGCTATTGCAGCTCCCAAACTATCCATAATCAAATCAATAATCGTATCATCCAGGCTCCCAATCACTTCGGTTGAGAGAACAATACCAGCCGTCCACTCGGTAACTTCCCACAAAGCACCAATCGCAATCCCAAAACTGGTTATTGTTAGCAAGTACAGCAGTTTATGGTTGCGAAAAATAGTCAGCATTGAACTGTATGCTAAAAAACTAAATGCTAAAGTCACGGCAAAAGTCGTGAAAGCATGAACAATTTCATCATAAAGTCCCGGTTGGTAAAATAGTCCGAAAACCCAGCCTCCGGCGTTGAGTAAGGCAGCAAGCACAAACAGGAAATCAAACAGCGTTGGCAAGCGATCGACCATCACCACAAACGCCAGGGATGCTACTAAGAATAAGGCTAACCCCAAGGCATTTTGCCATTTTCCCTGACTCAGAGCACCTATTACTGCTATTGTTAATAACGCCTGTCCTACCCAAGCTGCAACTCGATAGCCACGCCAGTTTGTAGTCATCATCAATCTCCTTCTATCTTAAGCTCGCACATCCCCGACTTCTTAGAGAAATCGGGGTTCTCCATGCCCTTTATGTGGTTTATGTGAGATCAATTTCTAGAGGTCATCTTGAGCAACTTGGGCATGGTTTAAGGCAGCGACTAAGGTAACTCCGCCTAAAATATTACCAATTAGAGTAGGTATCATGAATTTGCCAAAATATTCGGGCCACGAAACAGCTTTAATTGCCACTGCATAGAAAACTTCCACCGATCCGGCAATAATATGAGGAAATTCACCTAGCCCAACCAGGGAAGTGATGATAACAATTACCCACAGTTGGGAAGACTCAGCGGCGGGGAGAAGCCACACCATTAAAGCAATTAACCAACCCGCAAAAATTGCCCGCAATAAAGTTATCCAAAATCCTCCATCGATAACTCTTAAACCTATTTCGCCAAACGCTGTTTGAATTTCAGGCGGGAAGACTCCAACCTGTGCAACTATTGAGGCAAATATGAATGCACCTAACAAATTGCTGGCTAACACAATTCCCCATAATCGCAGCACTCGCATAAAAACTTTGCGTCTGCGATCGTTTAACAAAGGCAGAATGACAGTCAGGGTATTTTCAGTGAACAACTGCTGACGCCCCATCACCACAATGACAAAGCCGATACTGTACCCAAGGCTGACAATGATGGAACTCCAAGATTGCTGCGGTAAATTTGCTTGGAGTACACCTTGAGCCACCAGGGAAAATCCCATAGATAGTCCTGCGGCTAATCCAGACCAAGCTAGGGCTGAAACTGGACGCAACAACTCACTTTCACCCTCAATCCTAATCGTTTCGTGAATGATTAAGGCAGTGGGACGGATGCGCTCAATGATCTCTTCACGATCGCGATCGCTTAGTTCCAACTTTTGTTGACCCAGCAATTCTATTGCTTCGCTGGCTCGATCGCTATTTTGTGTCATCTCGCTCTTGTTAAATTATATGAACTTCGTAGTTCTCAGGATACAAACTAAACAATAGCGACGCGCCTAACCTGAGAATGAACTTTGGGTTTTTCTAAAAAGTGTCTGTAGAGAAAAAATAGTTGTGCAACATCTATCTTAAGTTGGGTGATTTTAAAATTGAATGTAAAAGCAATATATCTTAAGTAAGATATTCCGCTATTTGCTTTAATTTTGCACAATCTTTCCAATACATAGGTGTAGGGTGAAAATGTAAGAGTGGCAGTGTTAGGAGGTATCTTTGTACAAAATTAATTCCTTGAGTACAAGAAAACCTGACCAATTCAAAAATTCAACCACGAATGCGATTGTGGAGGCTTCTAGCTGGTTCGATCGCTGTAATTGGGAAGGAAAACTCCTCTCTCAAATTTGAGAACCTAGTCAAGCCTGAGTGCGATCGCATTCGTGATAGACATTGCCGTTTTTTTGAGAATAGCAGCAATTTTTTTGGCTTGGCGCGTACCCTCATTTGCAATTAGCCAATACCTGCTGTGAGTTTTACGTTCGCAGAATATCATGCAAGTGGCTCCGGCATTCAGTTCAATCTGCGGGATTTTGGGGTTTATAAAGATACTACCGCACAAGATTGGAGTCAGGAAATAGAAATTAGCCAAAGTCAGCGGCTGATGAATTTGGCTTCTGCAGAATACAGTGAGGATTCGGAATTGATGCGATCGCTCACTCTCGCTGTAGAAAGTTTAGCCAAAAAAATATCCCTGCTAGAGTTAAGTGTGGGTGAATAGAGAGGCTTTTGTTATGGGTTTAGGAAAGTGGATCGGTTTTTTGGCTTTGGTAGCCTCGCTCTATATTTTGTGGACAATTAGAACGATTGTTTTACTGTTTTTTACCGCCGTAATTTTAGCGATCGCTCTCAACCGTTTAGTGCGAAGATTGCAGAAGTCGGGTGCGAAGCGGGGAGTGGCGATCGCCTTAGCAGTTGCGATTCTAGTCACAGCGAGCGCTGTCTTGGTAACTCTCATCGTAACGCGCCTGAGCAATCAATTTCAAGAGTTGTCCCAACTCGTCCCGCTAGGGATAGAACAACTGCGAGTTGGGTTCTATTGGTTGCAAGCAAGATTACCCGGACAAATTTTTGATAACCTTCCCAGTATTGACGATTTAACCCAAGAAATTCAAACGCTTTTTCGGTGGACAAGTTCGCATATTTATCAGTTGTTTTCCAACTATCTAAGCTTGATTCTCAATACCTTATTAATTACCGTTTTGACAAGTATGCTTCTGGTAAATCCGATGCCATACCGCCACGCAGTTATCAGCCTTTTTCCGGCTTTTTACCGTCAGCGAGCCGATGAAATTCTCTCAAAATGCGAAGAGGGTTTAATGGGTTGGTTGGCAGGCGTTGCATTAAGCATGAGTTTTATTGGTATTACGAGCATTATTGGTTTGTTTTTTTTGCAAGTTCCACTGCCTTTTGTGAACGGGATTCTGGCATTCATATTAGCCTTAGTTCCCTACATGGGCGCAATGTTAAGCGTAATTCCACCGCTGCTGCTGGCTTTATTAGATTCGCCTGCAAAAGCAGGCGCGGTGTTGTTGCTTTATTTCCTAATTCAACAAATTGAAGGCAACTTGGTCACACCTATCATTATGGAAAAGCAGGTATCTCTGCTTCCCGCTTACACCTTAGCTCTCGTGACAGCATTCGGATTTTTCTTTGGTTTTTTGGGATTATTTTTAGCGCTACCAATTCTAATTGTTATTCAAATTTGGGTTAAAGAAGTTTTAATCAAAGATATACTAGACCGCTGGCAGACTGCTCCATCAGAGCCAGTCGATAACCCATAAAGTTATATTTGTCAAGCCCAATTTATGTGAAATTTCTTACTCAATCAACCGATGACACTCCCGCTCAAGACAGATTAAAAAAAAATCTAAACAAGCTAATCTTTAAATTAATAAATAATCACATAAATTATCTGTTTAAGAACTCAGTTAGCTGGACAGGAATGCACTATTGGGTATGGCAGCAGTCGTTAACAACTAAATTGTCAAAAAATATGAAACGGGACAACTCACCCACCGACAGCATTAAAGACTCAATTGGACAGGCAGCTTCTCATCCCTGGTTTGAGCGACTGGCAAGATTGGGATATGCTTCCAAAGGCTTAGTTTACTTTATTGTCGGTTTTTTAGCAGCACAAGCCGTCTTCAGTATGGGCGGCAGGACAACAGATACTAGCGGTGCATTATCAGAAATTGTTAACCAACCCTTCGGTAAATTTCTGCTATTTCTTGTAACGATTGGCATTATTGGTTATGCCCTTTTGCGTATCGTTCAGACAATTCTCGACCCAGAACACCAAGGACAGAAAATGGATGCCAAGCGAATTGCTCAACGCATTGGCTACGCCTTAAGTGCTTTAGCTTACGCAGGTTTGGCTTTAACGGCTGTAAAACTGATAATGGGTTCGGGCGGTGGTAATAGCGATACAACCGAAGATTTGACCGCCCAAGTTTTAGCGCAACCGTTTGGAGAATGGCTGGTAGGATTGGCAGGCTCAATTGTTATTGGTGTAGGTTTTTCTTATTTCTACCAAGCATATAAAGCCAAATTTCGCCGCCATTTCAAGCTAAATGAAATGAGCCAAACCGAGCAAACTTGGGCGACACGGTTGGGTCGATTCGGAATTGCTGCCCGTGGAGTTGTTTTCGTTATAATCGGTTTTTTCTTAATTCAAGCAGCAAGGCTATCGGATGCCAGTCAAACGAAAGGATTGGGCGAGGTGTTGGGAATTGTGGCACAACAGCCTTTTAGTCCAGTGATTTTGGCTCTAGTACCTTTGGGTTTAATTGCCTATGGCATCTACTCGGTAATTGAAGCTCGCTATCGGCGAATTTTTAGTTCATAAGCTTGCCCGTTATGCAGAAAGTTATAAGTTTTGAGTACAATATTTTTTTTACTTATCTAACTCAAAACTCATAACTTTTACACGGCGTTTTGATTAAATCACCTGCTTTTAAGTCTGGATATTTTAACTCAAAACTCAGGGCGGGCACGGGGGCACCGCCCCTACTGTACTCAAAACTCAGGGCGGGCACGGGGGCACCGCCCCTACTGTACTCAAAACTCCTAAAAACTTATGGCAAAAATTGGTTATCATGCTTCCCACGAACAGTTTAAGCCCAGTGAACTGCTGAAATATGTCCAAATGGCAGAACAAGCTGGCTTTACCCATGCCCTTTCTTCCGATCACTTTCATCCTTGGAGTGAAGCGCAAGGACAAAGTGGTTTTGCTTGGTCTTGGTTGGGTGCAGCAATGCAAGCAACGCCGAGGCTTTCCTATCGGGTTGTTTGCGCTCCCGGACAGCGGTATCATCCGGCTATTATTGCCCAAGCTGCGGCAACGTTGGCAGAAATGTTTCCCAATCGTTTTTGGCTAACGGTTGGCAGCGGTCAAGCGTTGAACGAACATATTACTGGGGATAAGTGGCCTACTAAGAGCGATCGCAACGCGCGCCTCAAAGAATGTGTCGATATTATCCGCGCCCTTTGGGCAGGAGAAACCGTCACCCATCGCGGTTTAGTGTGCGTAGAAGATGCAAAACTCTATACCCGCCCGGAAATTCTCCCATTAATTATCGGCGCCGCAGTTACCCCAGAAACCGCAGAATGGTTGGGCAGTTGGGCAGATGGATTAATTACTACTTCTCGCCCACCTGAAAAGTTAAAAAAAGTCGTCGATGCGTTTCGTCGCGGTGGCGGAGAAGGGAAACCAATGATTTTGAAAGTGCAGCTTTCCTATAACAGTAATGCAGAGAAAGCACTACAAGGCGCTCATGATCAATGGCGTAGTAACATCTTCAAAAGCAAAATGTTGACAGAACTGATAACACCCGATCAATTTGATGCCGCCGGGGAGTTTGTGCAACCAGAGGAGTTATATCAACACGTCCGCGTTTCGGCAGACCAAGAGCAGCATATTGAGTGGTTGCAAAAAGATATTGAATTGGGGTTTGATGAACTAATTTTGCACAACGTTAACCGAGAACAAGAGCAGTTTATTGAGGCGTTTGGCGAAAAAGTAGTGCCAGGGCTGACAAAAAGTTGATTGGTAATTATGATGCTACTGACTTACCGACTAGCATTGTCAGAATCCTGAGTCCGATCGCTATCTCCCAAACCCAATGCGGTTCGCCACTTATCGGGATGGCGCGGCATCAGTATTCGCACATCAGGATCGGGCAAGCCGATGCCAGCATCTTTGAAGGCAAGAACGATTGCCCCTCTCACGGCGGAGGTTGTCGCCACAAAGTCAGTACGCCGCGAGTCCGTCCAAAAGCGCACCTCAACCAAGATGTCATCCTGTCCCAAATCTCGAATTCGCACGGAAACTGGCGGATCTTGGAGCACGGCTTCCGTAGCTTGCGCTGCCTCTGTCATCACAGTTACCGCTGTTTGCAAATCGCTATCGTAGCCGATAAACAGAGTCACGCTGCTGCGACGAATCGGGGCGGCGGTGTTGTTGGTAATGCGCGAGGTGAACAATTCCGCATTGGGAACCAATACCACTCGACCATCATAAGTACGGAGTTGGGTTGCCCGCAATTCGATCCGCTCGACATTGCCTTCAGTTTCCCCGACAACAATTTGATCCCCAAGTTCAAAAGGACGCAATACCAGAATTAAAATGCCGCTGATAAAGTTAGAAAGGATATCTTTTAAAGCAAAGCCGAGAGCAAGACCCGTTAAACCCAATCCGGTGGCAACTGCCTGCGGATCGAACCCAAAGGCATCGAGGGCCACAATAAAACCGAGACTCCAGACAACATAGTAGGCGACTTGTTTGATTAGGTTTTCTATTGTTAAGTCTTCTACAATGTGACGGAAAATCACGCGCATCAACCAGCGCACCAAAGCCGCGATCGCCCAAAATACTCCAATCACCAGTAATGCAGCTAGCGCGCGGGGAATAATCGCGATCGCAGATTCACCCAGTCGTCCAAATCCGGTTTGCACCGAGGATTGCACCTCTGCCACAAAGCGTTCCGAAGGGGAAAGACGGCGCTGACTGGCTCGCGTTAGAGCGGTAGCAATCGCCCCTGACCACTGAGTTGCCAGGGTATCAACCGTTGTCAAATTATCCTGAGCGTCTGCTTTAGTTACGGTGACAACAGGGACTCCCGCAATCGTAATCACCCGCTGATCGCTACCTTGAGTCGGTTCAATGCGGGGAGGTGCGATCGCCGTAGGATTCTCCAACAGTCGGCTCATGCGCCGCTCAATCTGCCGCGCACGTGCGGTTGCATCTACGTTTTCTACCGCACTCACCCGAAACACTGCTCGACCATCTAAACGCACTGTTACCCGTTCGTCTTGCGCGCCTGCGGAATTCGGGGTAATACACGTTATCGTTATGGCAATTAAGAGCGCGAGCAACAGAACCGACCGCACGCTCGATCGTGCTAACCGCCTCCAATGAATTTTTATGCTTTGCTTGATTGGATGCACTACCGCTGTTGTTGTTTAAGTTGGGCTAAAAGAAATAGCGATCGAGGATATCCTAAAAAACTGGTCACACCGATGCTAAACGATAAAGCTAGGAATGCTGCACTTATTAGGGGTCAACGCCAGAAATTAAACATGAGAAACCATGTCCTTTTTTGGCAGTGGTAGTGATTTTTTAGGTTCGTATTTGCGCTTCAACGCTCATGTGGGCGAAGACAGCGCAACTACAAACCCTTTTTCAATTCATTCCCACTCTAACGCCCTTCCCTCTTCACCTCCAACTCTTCACGACGCAGTGTTTCCGTTGCCTCAACGGTCTCGGTTTCAACCTCTTTCCTGATGTTAACTTCTTCGCGCACGAAAGCTTCTTTTTTGATATCAGCAGTTTCTTCGTAAACGTCCATACGCATCACCTTTTCCTGCTGGAAGGGAGTATCCCGATTTACTGGGGCACCTGCCTTTGCTGGAGTTACACTCTCAATTACAACTCGCTCTTTTTCTGTTGGAACTGAAACTCGTGCCGTTTCAGTTTCAACTCGCTTGCCAATTGCTACCTCGCCAGCTTTGTGACGGCTTTTTTCTGCAACCAGTCGTTCTTCGTAGAGTCGGAATTTGTGATGCTCGCGATCGTTCATCTGATACAATTGAGGCTCTTGTTCGTAAGTGTAGGTGTTGCGGTCATAACCAGCAGCGCTAGCTTGGTTAGAGACAGGACGCGGCCTAGAAACTGGTGCAGATGCTTGTACAGGCAATGAGGTTTCCAAAGGCAATGATGCTTCTACAGGTGCAGACCCTTCTACAGTTCGAGTACGATAAACACCCCGCACTTGTTCTTCATAATCGTAATCAACCACCATCCCATCCTCATACCTGGGTAGTCTTTCTGCTTGGTCTTTACTCCTCAAACCCGTCGCGTAGATGCGTTCTGCATCAACCTCAACTCGACAAAGTGCAACTGGAACTAATACCTTCTTGCCAAATATCCAGAAACCCGTGTCAACCACAAAATATCGGAAACGTCCTGTCTCATCAACTAGCGCTGTATCAATTGAGCCAATCTTCTCATCTGTATTTCCAGCATAGATATCCAGACCTTTGATATCTTCGCCATTAAAAGCAGCTTCGCGGTAGTTGGGATTAAAATCTTCAATTTTGTAAAGTAACATACCAGTCCTTCCTTTTCTATCTATATCAACTTATGACCCCATTTTAGATATATCTCAAATTTGATGCTTCCTTCTTATGAAGGATTAAGTGAAACAAAATAGTAGGATGAGTATATTTATTTTAATTTTTTTCTGTCTTTGGATAGATGACTTGTCATTTTTTATCCACCTTCTGCACTCTCAAGTGTCACAATCGGTTTTTAACTATTTTTATAAAAAAATACACTTATAAATTAGACTTTGATCCTCTACATTAACGCATAAAAAATATATAGCAACCCTAAATTATTCGCGTAATTATTGTAGGGGCAATCCGACCCCTACTCCCCGTGGTTGCCCCGATAGATAGGGGGTAGGCACGGGGAGTAGGGGTAGCACTACCCCTACAAATTTACATGAATGATTTAGGATTGCTATATACATAATTTATTACTTTAAAAATAGACTTTTATGTGAGATATTTTGGGCAAACACATTTGAAAAACTTTGCCTTGATTATGCTACACCCTATGTTTAAATATCATTATGAATATATGCCCGGTCGCCTCTTCAGCAAGCAATTTGTCCTAACTGATGACTAATGACTAATGACTAATGACTAATGACTAATGGCTAATGACTGATGACTAATGACTAATAAAAACAAATTCCCCGGCCTAACCAGGGAAGGAAAGATATTAAAAAAAGTAATGTTGTTTTAATAAATTGAATTTGCCAATAAGCGGCGATAAATTAGTAGCAGCCCTTGTTGAGTTGAGAGCGGACGCCGGGGCGGGCAGTCCTGTGTAGATGCCGCACCCGATCGCATTTTCCAGTCTCAAGAAAACAGTTGCATTCATATTTGAGTACCACTTAAGCTTGGTTGCTGTTGCGAGTCTGGCTAGCCAGCTCCAACAGTTGCGCCCAGCGTTTTTGGACTTGTTTGGGAGTGCATTTGATCGCGGTGGCGATCGCCTTGTCGCTTTCTTGATTCCGCTTCATTTCTAACAATTGCTGCATTTCCGGCGACAGTTGAGCGCGAAAAGCTTCCCATTTGTCCGAAGTCATTCCCAGCTTTTGATCGACATCAGCACCCAGCCATTCGTGGACGAGTTTCCAATTTTGAGTGCGGGCAAATTTTTCGACGTGGTACTTGAAACGTTGTTGCAAGTAGTCGCGCTGGCGGGAAGACAAACCGAGCACGCGGTCAATTTCCGAAGCCGAAAGGTCTTGCAATTTTAAAGTTAAGTAATTCACGCATTCTGGCTGATTTTGCGATTCCAGATAGGCGATCAATTCCGAGACTACTCGATCGCGCAGCACAGCATCAGCCGGATCGACAGTTTCCGATACCATTTGCTCGCGCACTTGTTGCAGCGCCGGAGAGCGGCTGTAAATTTCCGCATCTTCTCCCTTGCCCGATTCTACAGCCATTTCAATGTCGATCGCAGTTTCGGGAGGCTGGCCCTTGGCAAATCCTTGAGCGCGCAACACGATCAGGCGTTGGCGGTTGCGGCCGGGCAAACCGATTTGGCGCTTGGCGTAGTGTTCGGTGAAAGCCATGTACTCAGCCAATTCTAGCTGCGTGCGGGGCTGGTAGGTGACATCGAGTTGATGTTCGCGGCGGAAAGCTCGCAGAGATTCGATGTAAAAGCCTTGCAAAAAGTCTTCAATCATGTTGTAGCGAGCTTGAAAGTTCAAGTTCGATCGGAAAGAAGCAACATGGCGGTAAATCATAGCCGCGAGGTGAGAATGCAGTTCGACGCGGCCTTGTTTGGAACCGAGGCGGTAGTATTGCAGGGTTTTTTGCAACCGGTGCTCCGCCAAGGTGATTTGCCAAGCTTCCACTTCGCCGGAAATTTGGATGCGATCGCTCTTTTGGCAAATCCGTTCGACTTCCTTAGCAATCCGCATCGCCACTGCTTGAGCGCTGCGGCTGGCAGTTTTCATTTCCCCTTGCAATTCTTTGAGGGCGAAGTCAGCCAAAGCGAGGATATCGATGCTGGGAACAGTATTGATTTCGGCGTTTGGTTCGCTGGAGGTAGCCGGAATGCAGTTGAAGCCAGAAGCGGTGTTGCAGTTGACGGTGGTGGCAGTTTTGACAGTCATGGCATTTATCGGGTGGTAGGGCACAGCGGGTGTGCGAGGACATTTGTCAGAGTGTGAGGCGGCAGTTGCTGGCGGTTTCGCTTGCTGTGCTGATTCAACTCTCTATACATTGAATGTTACGGAAGTAGAGATAACCGTAGTTATGCCAGTGTTCCACTCTCTCATGCAACAGTTTTTGGCTGCTGAATCTGATTCTAATCGCTGGCTGTGGAAGATTGATTTTATTGCCATTAAAGCCTTACTGTACAAGCATTCTGAGCAGTTATGTGGGTGGGGCGATCGCCAGGAAAACTGAGGGTGCTGCCAGGCCGCTGAGTGGACAATCTAATAACTGGCTATTTGAGGGGGTTTTGGCCGTTAGAGATTGTGGAATCGAGACTTGGCAGAGTGTAGCTATCTGCAATGTCTTCAGAACCTACGCAACAGCAGTTAGGAAACCCGGTTAATCTGAAAATTTGATCTTATCCAAGAAGGAAGAAGGAATCAGAAAGAAGCACACAGAGCTTTGTTTGCAAACAATTCACCCTGATTCTTTCTCTAATACCAAAGTCACCGGCCCGTCATTCTCGATCGAGACTTGCATCATCGCTCCAAACAAGCCTGTTTCGACTTTTAAGCCGCTCTGGCGCAACTTTTCGACAAATTTTTCATAAAAAATTTCGGATCTTTCAGGAGCCGCTGCTCGGTCAAAGGAAGGTCGCCGACCTTTGCGGCAGTCCCCGTAGAGCGTAAACTGACTGACAACCAGCAACTCGCCGCCAATGTCTTGTACTGACTTGTCCCAGCGCCCGGTATCCGTGGCAGAGTCGGGAAACAAACGCAATTCCAGGCATTTGCGAGCCATCCAATCGAGTTCTGTTTCGGTGTCGGTGTCTGCAATACCTACAAGCAAGTTAAGTCCGCGGCCAATTTTGCCAATAATTCGATCGTCAATCTCGACTTGAGATGATTTGACTCGCTGGAGGATGACTCGCATGGGAAATCGGTAATTAGGAATGAGAATTAAATAACTTCCACTCTTGAAAGTGGGATGGGCGTCCCGCCCGTCCTTTTTGGACGGGCGGGACGCCAATCCCACAATAACAATTAAAATTGTAAGTTATTTAATTCGCGATCCTTAGTAGATGGCGGTGAACTTTCTCCCCAGGACGACTCGCCAAAGTCCGCTGTTAGATTTAAGTTTCTTGCTAATCGCTAGAATCTACACCGAAAAGAACGAATATTTTAACTCTCTGAGTTGTGTTCCGTCATCCATTTTTGGTAAGTATCCTCAAGTTGCTTGTCTTCGAGAACGAGTTCTAGGCGGACTTTGACGCAACCGTGACGGGGTTGAGAGGCGATCGAATTTAAGATTTTGCTAGCTTTCTGCACAGAGGTAAATTCCGCCTTAACTGTCGGTTCTTGGCGATCGCTCTTAATCTCCGTCAAATCTATACCGGTGATGCTTCCCTCGCCTAAATCTATTTCTGCCAACACCTTCGGATCGTCGCCGACTTGTTCGACAATCAGCTTTTCCCACTGGATAGGCACTTGTACCATCCGAGTTTCAATTTCTTTACGCACTATGACTTCGCCGACTTTGCGCTTGCTGCGATTGATCACCAATCGTTCTTCTAGCAGGCGAATTACTTCTTGATCGACAATATCCAAGTTGTCCTCATCCTGATCTGTATCCAAATTTGGATCTGTGAGTTCGGCATCTGTTAGATTTGACATAGCTGTTGAGGGATTTGTTAACTCACTGTTGCTGAATTCACTATTCGCTTCTGAAGCATTTTCTAAATACTGACTCCCCGCATTTGCCGAAACTCCCGGCAGCAGATCGACTCCATCAGAATTAATAGTTACAAACAGGGCTTTTTGGTGATAATCGACTTTTTTTAGCAGCTTAATACTTAATAAAAAAATGCGGCTATTTTCGCTGCCTAGCCCTGCCACCACAAAGTTTAACTGACCGTTAGCATCAAAATAGACATCTTTAACTTTGCCTACTAAGTGACCTTGGTTGTCTTTGACGGTAAAACTTTTTAGCTTAGTTCTGACTTTTTCAGGAACCCGGTTGAGACGGGTTATTGATTTGGCAGTTGCTATCTTTTCTGCTGATGCTTGACCGTTCATTTTTTAAACTTTCCTGCTTAGGGATTTTTATTATGAATTGGTAAGGGGAAATTGGTAAAGGCGGGGAAAGTGCATAAACGTTGCCAAAACTAGACAAGTTTTGTACCCCCCCGCCAATCACATAGGAATTGCACGATCGCCACCAATTCAATCAAACCTGCGCGGTGACAGAATTATGTCATTAAGGCGCAATTCCTATGCAATAGCTGTTGCGGTTGGTTTAGATCTTTTTATTTTTATTATCTACAACCGCAGTGCCATCAGTCTTAACGTCTAATTCTTCACGACGCAAGGTTTCTTCGCCCTCAACCGTGCTGCGAACAACTTCTTTTCTGACGTTGACTTCTTCCCGGACGAAAGCTTCCTTGTGAATGTCGGCCGTTTCTTCGTAGACTTCCATGCGTGCAACTTCCCCTGATTGGAAGTCAGCCTCACCGACTGAAACTACTCGACCCGCTTCTACCGGGGTTACTCGATCGATTACAACTCGTTCTTTTTCAATGGGTACTGAAGCTCGCGCTGTTTCAGTTTCCACGCGCTTGCCAACTGCTACTTCGCCTGTTTTTGCGCGGTGTTTGTTAGCAATCAAGCGTTCTTCATAAAGCTTGAGATTTTGGTGCTGCTGTTCGTTGGTTTCGTAGAGGGGGCGATCCATATCGTAGCTGTAGCTGCTGCGATCGTAGCTAGCAGGAGTTGCAGTGCGGGCAGTGGCAGTTTCTTGATTGCGGTAGACGCCTCTTACCTGTTCTTCGCGATCGTAATCTAATGGTTCTAATTCATTGTAAGCCGGCAATTGTTCTGCTTGAGATTTGCTACGAAGGCCTGTTGCGTAGACCCGATGGGCTCCGTAGTCAAAGCGAGCCGAACCGATTGGCAACAATACTTTTTTGCCAAAAATCCAAATACCGGTATCAATTACCAGATAGCGGAAACGACCTGTGTCATCAACCAAAGCGTCATAAACTGTGCCTACTTTTTCATCCGAGTCGCCAGCATAAACATCAAATCCCTTGATGTCGTCTCCAGCAAAGATTTCTTCCTGATAATTAGGATAAAATTCTGCTAATTTTTGAAGTGCCATGTGTTTTTTCCTCTTTGCTCTACTTAAATTTATAGTAGAAATTAATTCGCTCACTTCCCTCTCCCTAAAGTCAGAAGTGTATAATTTAGGTTGTTTAATACTATAGGAATACTACGGCATCTCTGCTTCTGTGCTAGCGCGCTCAGCTATTTTAAAGATTGTAAAACTATACAATCGTCAACCTTATAACAAGTTTTAAAACTGAAAGCCAACCGTAGGAACACGGCATTGCGGTGTCCTACTCCCCCTGCTGGACACTCCTTTGTTCTGTGGCTACTGTTAATAATTGTTAACTGGGTGGTGAAAAATCAACATTATATAGTAATACATAAATATCAAAGCCCCTCATCTTGCAGGAGAGGGCATGGCTGTTTTATTCTCAGGGAAATCATCGTTTTGTAGGGGTAGCGCCCCCGTGCCTACCCCCTCCACGGACGTGGGGAAATCATCGTTTTGTAGGGGTAGCGCCCCCGTGCCTACCCCCTCCACGGACGTGGGGAAATCATCGTTTTGTAGGGGTAGCGCCCCCGTGCATACCCCCTCCACGGACGTGGGGAATCGGTGTTTCAAATATCGGGGCAACCACGGGGGGTTTGCCCCTACGGATAATGAAACAGCCGTGTAGGAGAGGGGCTTCAGGAAAGCTAGAAATTTTAAGTTCAGAGTTGATTGAATTGAGTTCTGATAGTTTCAATCCGTTTGCGGTTAACTCCCAAATCCGACTGTCCCAGACGCGAAGCCGATCGCACATGAATGACTTTCGCTCCATCATCTACCAAAAATTCAACGTCATCAACAAACCCCATCAAAGCACTGGTGAACTCCGCATACAGGTAATTATCAGTTGCCGTGATAATTTTAGTTTTGCCATAGGACTCGATCGCCCCTTTGAGCTTTACCATCGCTTCACTCTGGGACGAAGTGTATGCCAAAGGCTCAATTTTGTGTTCGGCATCTTGACTGAAGCTGCTGACGCAGTTGGGGGAACTCGGGCACGCTGCGAGTTTTCCTGACTGAATCCCGATATTGGCAGGTCTAGTTCCAGCAAACATTGTTTTTTCTCCGGGTATAGCGATAAAAGTAGCGATCGACAGTATCGCTACTGCTAGCAGTGATATTAAAATAACTAGGACTCTTTTCAACGCTGTCGGCGATTTTGTTTCAACTGTTTGCAAAGGATTAGCCCTCCTGAAAGTATAAATGCGGTCTACCTTTCATATTAATTGAAATTTACATCATAAACTTAAAAAGATTTCTTTTGTTCTTCAATTAACCAGTAAGTCAGCATCCTTCCTTTGCCTTTGATCGGGATATGACCCCGTTCTTCCAAAACAAACTGCTCTTTCAAACGCTCGTAAGTCGCCTCCGTCACTTGAATTTTACCAGGCAATCCGTTCGACTCCATGCGTGAAGCAACATTAACAGTATCGCCCCACAAATCATAGCTAAATTTACTAATCCCAATAATTCCAGCCACCACCGAACCGCTGTGAATTCCGAGCCTCAATTGAAAATTTTCTCCCATTTTGGCATTAAACCTCCCCAAAGCTGCCTGCATCTCCAAAGCTAAAAGTGCGATCGCCGAGGAGTGATCCTGCCGCGGCGTCGGCAAACCCCCAACCACCATGTAAGCATCCCCAATCGTCTTAATCTTTTCCAACCCGTGCAATTCAGACAACCTATCGAACTCCGAAAAAATCCCATTCAAAATTTCTACCAACTGCGTCGGACTTTTGTGAGCCGAAAACTCTGTAAAACCCACCAAATCAGCAAACAAGACGCTCACCTCATCAAAATGCTCCGCTATCAACTTTTGCTCTTTTTGCAAACGATCCGCAATAGGTTTCGGTAAAATATTCAGCAGCAATTTCTCTGTTTGCTCTTGCTGCACTTTCAGAGCTGCTTCAGCTTGTTTGCGCTGAATCAACGAACCGAGCTGCGTAGCAACCGCGCTCACTAATTCCAACAAGCGCGGCTGACATTTCAGAACTTTCTCGCGATAAAAAATCAAAATAGCTAACACTTGGTTTTCCGCCAAAATTGGCACCCCAAAAGCCGCTTTCAATCCCACACTCAGCGCAATTTTAGCTCGTAAAAAAACTTGTTCCGGTGCAGTAGAAACATCATCTATCCATTCAGACTGCTGCGACTGCCAAATCCTACCCGGAAGTCCCACACCGGGAGCAAAAATCAACTCCCAACTTGTTTGTTGGAATTGGGCAAAACTGGAGTCACTGACGTACCTACCTGTAGCGCATTTTAAAAACCCCTCACTGCAAGGAATCCAAGCTTCGCCCAGATTCCATTCAATAGTTTTGCAAATTAAACCTAAGATCACATCTATAGCCGACTCAAAATCTTCAGATTTGCTAATAGCTTGTGTGGCCTGCAGCAGCAATCTTGTTTCCATTTCCACCTGGTGGCGTTCAGCGATTTCCTGGTGCAATTGGATATTTTGATCGGTCAATTTTTGATTTTTTTCTTGCAATTGCATTTGCAATGAACGCACAGTAAGTTGATTGCTGACTCGTGCCAATACTTCTTTCACCTGAAAAGGTTTAGTTATATAATCCGAGCCGCCCACTTCAAAAGCTTTGGCTTTATTTATTCCTTCTTCTAGCGCGCTCAGAAAAATGATGGGAATTTCCCGAAATTGCGATTGGGATTTTAATTTTTTACATAGTTCGTACCCGTCAATATCCGGCATCATAATATCGAGTAAAATCAAATCTGGCGCGCTAGATTGAATAGCATCTAACGCCGAAAAACCATTAGTAACTGGTCTAACTTTATAGCCATTTTTTTGCAAAATCCTAATCAACAAACGCAGATTATCTGGTGTATCGTCAACTACTAAAATATCCGCTTGATAGTTTTCAGTTTGTTCCGCCTTCATCTGCATTATCTGATTCCTCCGCCTCGGCAATTAAATTGAGAATTTTCTGGTAATCAAAATTATCGAGATGACCCTGGAGGATTTCCGCCAATTCAGGATGAGGCCTCCTTATTTCGTCGATTGTCCTGACAATTAAGTCAAAATCAGCACTGCGGATTACCTGCTTCATGTTGTCTATCCATTCTGCGGGAAGTATGGGTAAATAAGCAAGCGCAGCATTAGAGAGCGAGTCAGATAAATTATTTGGATCGCCTATTGAGATAAAGTCCGTTGAGTTAGAGTAGAGATACCTCACCCCCAAATGTTTGGTGATGGCATCAAATATATCGGTTTTGCGGAAAGGTTTGCTAATAAAATCGTCGCAGCCGACCAATAAAGCAAACGCTTGCCTTCCTTCAATTGTACTAGCTGTCAAAGCAATAATCTTCGGAATCGGGGATTCGGGATCGGAAATATTCATTTCCCCTTCTTGCTCTCTCTGCTTGATTCTAGTCTTAATTTGTTTAGTAGCTTCGTAGCCGTCCATCACTGGCATTCGCACATCCATCAAAATTAAGTGCGGATGCCAATTTTCCCACATTTCTATTGCTTCCTGGCCGTTGGTGGCTTCTTCCACCCCGAAACCTAAAGGAGAAAGCATTTTGACTAAAAGTTGGCGGTTGTCTTCGCGATCGTCCACAATTAAAATCCGGTAGCACGGTTGATTGGGTTCCAAACCACTCACTTCGCGGTTAAGTTCCGGATCTGGAAGCTCAGCAGCATCAACTGCACCCACTGGAATTTCAAATTTAAAAGTAGTGCCGAGTTCCAGTTGACTTTCTACGACAATTTCGCCTCCCATCAGGCGGACAAATTGACGACTGATCTTCAATCCTAAACCCGTGCCTTTCTGATTTTTTTGACCGGAAGCTGTTTGCACAAAAGCATTAAAAATGCTGCCCAATTCTTCAGGAGCAATGCCAACTCCTGTATCTTCAATTTCAAATAGAAGAAAAAAACCAGGCACAGTTGAACCCTCAGCCTCATCGCTCCATTCAACCTTGGCAAAATCACTGCTAGTTCTCGAAAATTCCCGAATACTTCTTGTGGTATCAAAGCAAGCTGTAGAACTATCCAGTAAATCCAGAAAACCCGATTTTTCTAACTTGATAACTCTTAAGATGATTTCGCCTGTTTGGGTAAACTTAATCGCATTACTCAGAAGATTAATCAACACTTGCCGCAGTTTAATATCATCGGTTCGCACGTACTGAGGAACGTCAGCATCGCGCTGAAAATGCAACTGCAATTCTTGATTATGTACCCGCAGTTGAAACATATCTTGCAAATCGTCAAGCAAGCGGTAGATGTCGAAGTTTTTCGGGTTAAGTGTCATCCGCCCCGCTTCGATTTTTGACAAGTCTAAGACTTCATTGATCAAGGTAAGCAAGTGTTCGCCACTACGGCGAATAATTCTCATATTTTCTCGGTTTTCGACAGTAAGATCCGGACTGGGTTCCATGATCTGTGCAAAGCCGAGTATAGAATTGAGAGGGGTGCGTAACTCGTGGCTCATATTGGCGAGAAACGTGCTTTTAGCTTTGTTTGCTGCTTCAGCAGCTAATGCAGCTTGTTGCAGTTGTTCTGTACGTTCGTCAATTTGGGCTTCTAAGGTGTGGTGGTAATCTGCTAGTATTTTTTCCGCTTGTTTGCGATCGCTAATATCTTGAAAAGCTGCGATCGCATAAACAATATTTCCGCTAGCGTCAAAAATCGGCGTGGTATTGATCTCGATCGCAATTCTTTTGCCCTCTTGACGGATTTCTACATCGTCAACCTTGACAGATTCTCCTTTCAGTGCACGCAAAATTGGCAGATTATCCGGCGGGTACAGCTCATCAGTATTGGCAACATAAAGTTGATAAGTGGCAGCTAATTGTTCCGCAGTGCTTTCCGGGATAGTGTCTGCACCCAGCAAATCCCGCGCTGTCTGGTTGAAATAGGCGATCGAGCCATCGGGATGATAAACAGATACCCCCACTGGCAAAGCTTCTAAAAATTGACTCAGGCGGCTTTCACTCGCAGACAGCGCCTCATTTACTAGCTTTAACTCCTCGTTTACTTCTTGGCGCTTATGAATTTCATCTGTTAACTTTTGATCTTGCAAATAACTGTGAACTGCTTCTACTACCGTTAATTTTAAGTCTTCATTTTGCCAAGGTTTAGGAATATAACGGTACAACTTAGCATACTTGATAGCATTACTCAGGGCTTCCAAATCAGCTTGTCCCGTTAGCATAATAGTCAGCGTCTCCGGCGAGCTTTCGTGAATTTTTCTGAGCAGTTCATCTCCTTTAATATCCGGCATGATATAATCGGAAAGCACCAAAGCAATCTCGTATTCATCTGCCCGCAAATCTGCCAGCAACTCTAAAGCATCAGCCCCCCCTTCAGCGGTTTCAATTATACACCGATCGCCGATCGCCTTTTTCAGTTCAATCTTTAAACTGTTCAAAACGTCAGGTTCATCATCAATACAAACAATCACAGGTTTTTTCATAACTTAGCCAGCCCAGATTTTATAGTTTCTATTAAGTCTTTGCTTTGCCAGGGTTTGTACAAACAACAGTATAAATCTGCTTCTTCTACTGCCCGCTGAACAGCCGATACCTCCGCTTGTCCAGTCAACATCACTTTAATAATTGTAGGATACTTTTGGTGAACTTTGATTAAAAGTTCGTCACCTTTAATTCCCGGCATCAGCCAATCCGAAACAACCACAATCACCTGAGCTTTTTCTTGAAATTCCTCAAGTAAATCTAAAGCTTCATCACCACTTTCAGCTAATTCATAAAAATAATCATTCTTAAATTCATTTTTGAGCTGAATCTTGAGAGTATTCAAGATATCCGGTTCATCATCAACGCAAAGAATTACAGGCTTATTCATCTTTTCCTCTCTGCTTAAATTGTAGTAGGTTTACTGACATGAATTCCTTTTACATTATTGATTTCCGGCAAAGATGCAGGATATCTGCCCCCTATCTTATTTTAATAGGACTTCCGAAGATAAACCCGGTTTCTTGTAATAAATCTTGTATTTATCAGCGAGACAGCGACGAGTGTCACCGGGAATCAGCCCCCTGCAGGTAAGTTTTGTTTAATAAATTGGCAGCGAGACTGTAAAAGTTGTCTGCCCCGGTACAGAATCTACAGCAATTGTGCCTTCGTGTTTTTCCACAATTTTTCTTACAATATCCAATCCCAAACCGCTACCTTCGCCCGCAGATTTTGTCGTAAAAAATGGCTGAAAAATTTTGGGAATAACTTCTGAGGGAATACCTTTGCCGTTATCAGTAAACTTAAGTAAAATATTCGCCCCTTGCTGCCCAGTTTCAATCGTCAAAACACCTTTATAATCCATTGCTTGCAGGGCATTATGAACGAGATTCGTCCAAACTTGATTTAAGTCATCGGGATAGCACATAATTTCGGGTAAATCTCCATAATTTTTCACTACTTCTATACCGTGTTTTAGTTGATTTTGATAAAGGGTTAACACCGTTTCAATGCCATCATGTAAGTTCGCCTGGACTTTTTCTGGTTTGCTATCAAAATGAGCGTAGGTTTTTAAGGCAAATACTACTTTTCCCGACTTCGCTGTTGCTCTTTGGATCAGGCTAATACTTTTTTTAAAGCTCGCAAACTGGTAAGCACTATTTAAAACTACTTCCCAATCCGGCGATTTGAAAAGTGGCAAGAACTCTTCTATATTTTCGTAGATTTCCATGTCAACTAAAGTATCCGCAATTTCCTCGGAGTTTTCAACAGATTCTGCCATCATGTCCGCAGTCAACTGCTGCTTAAACTTGCGTTTTTCTCTACTTGTGAATAAAATTTCTTGATGGGTTGCTCTGTACATTAAAGCTAAAAAATAAGCTTTGCTTTCGTCAGAAAGTTTTTGATAAATTTCCTGAAATTTCTCTAAAAAATCGTCTGAAAAATTAGCTATATTATTAATAGACGAACCTATAATACCCAAGGGGGTATTGATTTCGTGAGCAATGCCGGCAATCAGTTGTCCCAGGGCTGCCATTCTTTCCGATTGAATCAAATGCTCTTGGGTGGCTTGCAGTTGGTGGATTGCCGTTGCTAAATCTTGATTTTTTTCTTGCAAAGTTTGTTGCAGCGAACAGATTTTTAAATGAGTTTCTATCCGGGCTAAAACTTCTTCAACCTGAAACGGTTTAGTAATAAAGTCAACTCCGCCAACTGCAAAAGCTTTAACTTTATCCAGCACGTCATTAATCGCACTAATAAAAATAACAGGAATGTCTTTGGTAATTTCAGAAGCTTTGAGTTGCTGGCAAACTTGATAGCCGTCCATTTCCGGCATCATAATATCCAGCAGCACTAAATCCGGAGGTATTTTTTGAGCAGCAGACAATGCTAGCTTGCCATTGGGAACCGGGCGAACTTGATAGCCTTTTTCGCTCAAAATTCCTGCCAGCAGCCGCAGGTTTTCTGGCGTATCGTCTACTACTAAAATATTAGCTCGATTGGTTTTAGGTAAAGTTAAAGTCATCGGGTCTTTACTGTTTCTCGCTGAGTTCGATTATGTTCAAAATTCTGTCATATTCAAAATTATTAATGCAATCTTGAAGCTTGGCCGCAAGAGAGGGATTGACAGTGCCGATTTGTGCGATCGAACTGGCGATCGCCTCCATGTCCACACTCAAAATACTTTGCTTGAATTGGGCCATCCAATCTGGAGAAAGAGAGGCGAAAGCCTCCGGTATCAGCACCTCCTGACTTGACTCCTCTACACCTGTGGCACTTACTGCAGTTGGATCTTCATAAATATAGCGTACTCCTAAATGTTTCCCCATTGCCACAAAGATATCCTCCTCTCGGAACGGTTTCCGCATAAAATCATCGCAACCCGCCGAAAGAATCACCGCCCGTTCTTCCTCCAAAACGCTAGCAGTTAGGGCCACAATCGCCGTTGCTTGCCCCCCAGTTGTAGTTTTAATCTGTTTCGTTGCCTCATAGCCGTCCATCACAGGCATTCTCATGTCCATCCAAATCAGATGCGGTTCCCACTCCCTAAAAATATCAACCGCTTCTTTACCATTATTCGCTTCTCTCAACTCAAATCCGAGTGGACTGAGAAGTTTTACTAACAGTTGGCGGTTCAAAGGTTTGTCGTCCACAATTAGCAAGCGATAACTCGGTTGATTTGGTTCCAGGGCAACAACTCGACGTTGAGTTTTTTTGCTTTCAATATCACTAGCTTCAACCAAATGAACTTGGATATCAAACTGAAATAATGCACCATTTCCGATCTCGCTGCTAACCGTAATTTCACCTCCCATTAATTGCACGAACTGGCGGCTAATAGCTAAACCTAAACCCGTTCCTTCCTGAGAATCTTTACCTGTTTTCGTCTGCACGAATGCTTCAAATAACTGATTGATTTCCTCAGCAGCAATGCCTGCACCAGTATCTTGAACTTCAAAATGCAGCCAGTAGTGGCCGGGCAATTGGTCAGTGCTGTTTTTATGTATATTCCGCCTTCCTGCTTTGACTTGCATCGACACTCCCCCTTCTGAAGTAAATTTAATTGCATTATTGAGCAAATTAATTAAGACTTGCCGCAATTTAACTTCATCAGTACAAATGTAATGGGGAACTTCTGCGTCTCGGTCGAAGATTAATTGCAAACCTTTTTGCTCAGCTTTGAGAGCAAACATATCTTCTAAATCGTCGATTAGTTGGTACAAATCGAAGCTTTTTGAATTAATAGTAGTGCGTCCGGCTTCAATTTTTGATAAGTCTAAAACTTGGTTAATTAAAGTCAGTAAATGTTCGCCACTCCGCAGGATAATTCCGACATCTTCTTGATTTTCCTGAGACAAACTTTTACTGCGAAGCATGACTTGAGCAAAACCGATGACCGCGTTCAGGGGCGATCGCAATTCGTGGCTCATATTGGCGAGAAAGGTACTCTTCGCTTTGTTTGCTGCTTCGGCCGCTTCTTTCGCCTGCTGCATTTTGATTTCCGCTTGTTTGTTATCAGTAATGTCTTTAATAAAACCTTCGTAGTAAAGCAGATTTCCTGCTTCATCGCAGACAGCGCGACAATTTTCCGAAATCCAGATTATGCTGCCATCTTTGCGGTAAATTTCCGATTCAAAGTTTGATAGTATTCCGTCCTCGTTCATCAGCGCAGCAAATTCATCGCGGCGGTTGGGTTTCACGTAAAGCTGGTTATTGAAATTCGGCTGTACTGCTATTAATTCTGCAGGCGATTCGTAACCGTAGATGTTAGCTAAAGCGGGGTTAGCGCTGATGTATTTCCCGTCAATAGCAGTTTGAAAAATTCCATTCAAAGCATTTTCATAAATATTGCGGTACTTTTCTTCTGCTTCCCTGAGTGCAGTTTCGGCTTTTTGGCGCTCGGTAATATCGCTAGAAATCGACAAAAAACAAGCTTCTCCCTCAATATCGATGGTTTCTATAGACAGTAGTGCCGTTCTTTCTGTACCATTTTTATTGCGAAACCTCAGCTCATAATTGTGAAGAGCCGTCTTATTTTTCAACATTTGAATCATGCGATCGCGCTCTCCCAAACTCGCCCAAAAATTGAGTTCTACCGCAGTTTTGCCAATGATTTCTTCGTGACTGTACCCCATCATCCGACAAAAGCTTTCATTGGCTTCTATGTGGCGACCATCGCTAATTCTAGTCAGAGTAATTGCATTAGGACTTAAACGAAAAGCTTTAGAAAACTTTTCTTGTGCTTTGGCAAAATCGGCGGTACGTTCGGCAACTTGCACTGCTAAATTGTCGTTGTATTCCTTTAATACTTTCTCCGCTAGTTTGCGTTCTGTAATATCTTGAAAAGCGCACATCCCGTAGATAACATTTCCTTGAGCGTCATAAATAGGAGTTCCCCAAACTTGCAGGGGAACAGTTTTGTCAGTCGAGGTGATTTCAAGGTCATCAACTGTTACACTCTTACCCTGCAAAGCATTTAAAATTGGGTCGCGTTCTGCCGGGTAAATTTCCTGAGTCCCAGCTAAATAAACTCGGTAGGATTGACGTAAAGTTTCGGAATCGGCTGGTACAATTCCTTGAGCTAACAATTGCTCTCCAGTAGGATTAATGTAGTGAGGTTGACCGTTGGGATCGGCAATAAAAATTCCTAGCGGTACTGCATTTAAAAATTGTTTTACTCGGTTTTCGCTTTCCGAGAGAGAAGTAAATGAATGCTGCAATTGCTCGGCCATGCTGTTAAAAGCAGTGGCAAGTTCTCCGAGTTCATCTTCGCGATTCAGAGTCAGCTTTGTATCCCATTCATTCCGCGCCAAAGCTTTCGCCGCCGCATTCAATCTTAAAATCGGCTGAACTACCCATTTAGCAGTAAGAATCCCCAGGATTGTCGCCCCTAGCAATGCTGCAAGCGACAGTAAAAAAGTGGTGCGCGTGTTGAGGTTAATTTGCTCCATAAAGTCAGACTCTGGCACAACTACGACAATCAGCCAATCCAACCCTCGATCGTCTTTAAAAGGAGCTACCTGAATAAAATTTCGCTGGCCATCAACATCAAAAGTAAGTTGTTGAGAATTATTAATTTTAGCTAAGCTATCGTAGGATTTATCTAAATGTTGTGCAGTTTGGCGAATTACCGGATTTTCGCTTTCTGAAGCTTTAATGCGCCTTGTTTCTTTACCTTCCACCACGAATTCTGGACTCGCCGTAGAAGTAGCAATTAACATCCCCGATCGCTCCATGACAAAAGTTTGTCCTGATTTGCCAATTTTGAGGCTAACCAGAAATTCTTTGATTCGGGAAAACAGCAAATCGCTGCCAGCTACGCCTAACAATTGGCCAGCGTCGTCGTAGATAGGCAAAGCAGCAGTAATTGCCAGTTCCCTAGTCAAAAAATCTGTATAAATTGGAGTCCAAATAGGTTTTTTTGCCGCAGCCGCTGCTATGTACCAAGGGCGAGTTCGCGGGTCATAAATATCGGGTGAAATTTGCACTAATTGAACGCGGTTTCCCTGAGAGTCCGCAGTATATCGAGCTAATTTATTGTCAGTAGAGATGTCAGCAGCCGATATCAAAATCCCATCTTTAGTGCGGATTGCTCCAGAGTGTTCTCCATTTTCTTTGCCTGTGTAAATGATACTGATAGAATCAAAATATTGAATTTGTTCTAGAAAATGATGTTCTAGTTTTTGCTGGTCTTCTAGGTTCAATTGCCCCAGTTTTATGCCTTGAAGGTTCAGGTAATTTACAATGTGGGGAATTGACATATAATGTTCCATGCGGTCTTTGATGCGATCGCTAATTTCTCCCCGCAACTGAGCAGCAACATCGTTGACTGCCCGCTGACCGTTTTGGAAAGATAGCCAACCTACAACTCCTACCGTGCCGACAATTTGCACTAAAAAAGGAACCACAAGCACCGTTTGTAATGGAACTTTGCCGATAAATTTTGTAGCTAAACGATTGAGGGGTTTAGGAAACATATTCATCCTAAAAGTAGTGAAAATGGGCATTTTAAATTAGTAGATGTTAAAATCTTGGATCGAGAGACGAGCGAGGAATATAAAATCCGGTTAATCACTCATCGTCAAATTGTTTTAACTGGACCTTTAAGAGTTTTGAGGACTTCCGTCCTCACTAAGTAGGTGCAAACTTATATCTGGCACCATTCTCAATTAGCCTTTTAGGAACAGGCTTTTCGGCCTGTTCCACAAGAAAAATTATCTTTTGTGGAACGGGCCCCAGAGCCCGTTCTTGAGAATGGTGCAAGATGTGAGTGCAAATAAACATTACATGGTTCGGGCGGGTGAGAGGACTCATCTACTCGCTGTGATCGTGGATCTTAGCTCAATCCTCCCTGATAAGATACTATGGTTATTTTGTGATGACCTACTTAGGATCGCGAATTAAATAATTGACACTCTTGAAAGTGGGGAGTAGAGGTTGGGCGTCCCGCCCGCCCTTTATGGACGGGCGGGACGCCCATCCCACAAGAACCATGACGCATTGTAAGTTATTTAATTCTCATTCCTTACAAACTTACAGTTCGCGATCGCACTCCGACCCAAGACAGCGGGTTTCGGCTTCGCTCAACCACCGGGTTTTTTACTGCATCTGAGGGATTGAACGAAGTATGACTGTGAAAAAAACAAGGTGAGGATTACCCGTGGATCGCGAACTAACTTAATTAGAGTACGATCGCCCAAATGTTAGCACGATCGCACTATCCAGAGCAGCAAACACCCCAAAAATCTGTATTTACCTGCGATTCAACTCCATCCTTTCGCCGTAACGTAAAAGCATATCCAAACTCTCCAAACGATTCTGCCAAGTTTGTACCTGATAGCTATTTTCCGCAGAATGCAAGCGCATCGAAGATTGAAACTGAGATTGAAAACTCCCCAACAATCTTTTAGCAGTTGCTAAACTTTCTCTAGAAGGATTTGCCGCCAACTTGCTCAAAGCTTGCGCCAATTCATCCGCTCGACTTTGCAAAACCTTCAGTTCAGATTCCGACACCCGCAACTCATTGTTAGCTAACAAAAAACTCCATTCCTGCTTGAGAGCAGTATACCGCGAAGCCGCCGCCGCAAAGGGCTGTCGGTAAGGAATCGGCTCCGCAGCAGAAGTGGAACGCACCGGCGGGCCTTGAGTGCGGTTAAAAAATCCCTGCATCGCGCTGCTGATACTTTCCACAGCAAAAATAGCATAGCCCCCAGTCGGCAAATCGCGCAAAGCTTGAATTTGGTCGATCGCCACAACTTCCGGGAGAGTCAACAACTTAACCGAGGGAGAAATCAAAGCCGAACCCAGAATTTGTTCATTTACCAACGGTTCAGTGATGCGTTGAAGTCGGTTCGTATCCAAAGCATAAGTCATCGGCACAATCAAATCTACAATGCCCTGACGAGCCCAAACTTCCCAATTTTGCTGAATTTTGTAAATCCGCTGACTTTCCGGGTGCGGAAACACCGCCACCGACAGAATTGTGCGCGGATAATTCTGCCGCAAAAGCTGAGAAACTTCAGCTACAAAACTATTAATTTGATTAGTTTTAAACTCAACCCACTGCCGCCACAAACTGCCGTTTCTGGGGGAAATATTCACCGGGTCTGAACCAGTCAACTGCCTAAATTGCTGCCTCGCCGCAATACCGTAACCGTAAGTAAAATTCGCATTATCATCTTGAAAAGGATAGCGAATATAGTCTAATTGTACCCCATCTACTTTGTAGTTATTGGCAATTTCGTTGACTATTTGTAGCAAATAATTCCGCGCTTCCGGGTTGGCTGGGTCGAGATAAAATTTACCATCGTTAGGATTTTGCGTGCGTCCTTTATTGTCAATATTGGCCCACTGTGGATGAGCGGAAAGCACCGGGCCTGGATAAGAACTAGGCTTGCCAATTAAAGTATTGTGGCGCTTATTTCCTGTGGCAAAAACCCAAACCCAAGCGTGCAGTTCCATGCCTCGCTCGTGGGCTAATTTAACCGCAGATGCCAGCGGATCCCAGCCAACTGTCAGGGGGTTTTGTTGCGGTGCAACTTGACTCGGATAAATCGTATATCCGGCATTCAAAGTTTCAAAGAAAACAGTATTGATACCTGCGGCGGCGAGCCGATCGAACACTGCCGCCAAACCCTGTTCCGATCGTGCTGCGACGATCGTCCCGCGATCGAGCCAAACCGCCCGAATTTCCGCCCCAACCCGCTGTCCTTCCTTCGGGTAATTTTCCCACAGCAACTGCCGCGCTTCCACCCACTGCGATCTCGCCTCCGCGTAGTTTTGCTGTTGCAGGAGTTGGTCGAAAGTTTGCAAAACCTGCCGCGCTTGGGCGATCGCCCGTACCCTGATCGCTTGCAGAACAGGGGGGCGACTGGCTGCTGGGCCGCCTCCGCCCTGTTCTGCAGCCAGCAGTTGAGGGGAGGTAGCAGCATTGAGATTGATGGCGGTATTGGCTGAATTAGATGCTGTCAGGGCGCTTTCAAACCGGCCGAGGAGGTTAGTGAGTTCTTGGCGCATCAAGTACGCTTCAATGCTGACGATCGGCTTATTGGAATTGGGCTGCACGTCCAAACCCGCCGGCGCCGACTGATCCGAAGGGTCTGTAAAAGTTGCAGGAACTGAATCGGGAAGCGAGCCAGAGGGAGAAAGTCGGCTCAGCGGGGTAGTACGCGGCAAACTAGGGCTGTTTCTAGTGACTCTTGAGGGGGGGGTTGGCAGTGGGGTTGCGGCAGCAGGGGGCGGCGCAGAGGGCCCAGAAGCGATCGTGCCTCCCCAGCGGGCGATCGAGGCTTGGAGCCAAGCCTTATCTACATTTGCCGAACCGTCGCTACCCCAACGCCAGCCAAGGTAGGTAGCGCGATCCGTGGCGATGGCTGCAGAGGAACCGGAACTATCTTTCCAAGTAGCAATAGTTTGACTGTTCGCATCAGCCGGAATCAATACACCGCCTTGGACAGAAGCATTTTGTTGTGCAGTCGGCACCCAATTGCTAGAAGTAGTGCAAGCAATATCCCGACAGCGGCTGCGCGGTTGTGGCGTCGCCGGTTGGGTTAACGGAAAAGCCCAATAGGCCCCAAGGAGCGATCGCAAAGATTGGCGCACCAAGGCTGGGGAACTGCGGCCGACGGGGCCCGAAGCAATCAAGCGGCCGCCCTGGGATGCCCAAGCTTCTAAAACTTTAATTTGCGCCGGAGTCAAAGTTTCAATGTTGGGTAAAAACAGCACGTTAACGCCTGTTAAATCCCCCAAATTTTTGATTTCTTCGAGATTGATTGGTTTGTAAGCAATGCCACTTTCCCAGAGGCGCGTGGTAATCTTTACCCAGTCGGGAGAATTCTCGGAACTGCGAACTACGCCCAGAACTACTTCTGCGAAACTCGGAGAGGGAAATAGGATGAAGAGATTGAGTAATGTACTCGCTAGAGTGCCAATTAAGACTCTTTGCAAGAAAGTGAAAAAGCGAGTTTTTTTAGCCTGGGAGCAGGCATCCGGCAGTTGATCGGGCTTTTTGATTTGTTGCATCATAAATAGGAGAATTACCCAGCGCACCGTTTCGGAAAATTTCAATAACAATTAAGATCGATCGATCCGCACCATACAATTTTCTATCCTGCCCTGCAACCTGAATCAGGAAAAAGTGCGATCGATCGATTTTATATTTTAGATTTTGGATTTAAATCTGGGTCTATTCCTTATGACAGTTGACAGTTGACTGTTTGGTCAGTTGGGCATTGGAACAATACCGATGCCACCGGAAACGATTTTAGATTAAAACCTGGGTGCATTTGGGTTGAAAAACCCAAATACAATTTAGATGCCGCACAGCTTAGGAATGAGAATTAAATAACTTGCATTTGTTGTAGGTTGGGTTGAGGAACGAAACCCAACAATCAAGCGTGGCGTTGGGCGGAGCGAAGCGTAGGGTTCGTTCCTCAACCCAACCTACGAAGTTATTTAATCCACGATCCTGACAGCCAAAAGTCAACAGCCAACAGCCAACAGCCAACAGCCAACTGTCAACAGCCAACTGTCAACACTTTTCTAAGTTGCAGCTTCATTCACCGGGAATCTATCGATTAACTGCATCGCCCGACAAGCATTTCTCCGCAAAGAATCGGAAACATGAGGAACATGAGGAATCTGAGACAAGAAATCCAAAGTCCGGCGCAAAATCCGCACCACATCCCCTTCATCCAAACTCGTATGGCTAATCAGTTCCAGCCATTCAACACCCAGAGCCCACTGTTCGACCAAAGTCACTAAATCGCGTTCCAGCCAAATCGGGATTGCAGAATCGTGCTTGCGCTGCACTTGAAACAATCGGCGGCGCAAGCCTTTTTGCAGATTGTCCAAAGGTGCCAAAACTTCTGGCGACAGCGAGTAGTGAGTCCAACTGTCGGGCCTGGAAACTTCTGTAACTAAGGCCGCGCAAGCTGCAGCGAGGTGGTGGGGGTCGAGTTCGTCAAACTCGGCAGACATCAGGGACAAACCCAGCCACAGTTCGTTATCCCCGCGAATAGCGGCGCAAGCTTGACCCAAGATTGTGGGTACTAACCTACCGGAGGAGTCATCTCGGTTTACATTTGCCGAAACTACTCTTTCCAAGCAGCCAAAATTCAGCAAGATGTCGATTAAGTTGAGAAATTCCTCCCAGTAGCGAGCTCTCTGCTTTTCTAAGTCTTCTTCGCTTTTGCGAACTTCTTTTTTCAATTCTTCCCGGCGGCGCTGACGTTTGAGCAAAGTACCGGGATTGCCCCATTCTAGAACCGGGTGAATTTCTAGCTGAGCTTCTAGGGCTGCGATTTTCCGCTGTTGCTCGATCGCCTCTGGGCTCGGTTCTGGTGTGGGCAATTGTGGGATCGATGCAGCAATCGAAGCAGTTTCTTCAGTTCCCAAGCGGCACTGGCCGAGTCTCAGGGGCATTTCCGAGGGCGGGTTCAAGGTATCTGCAACGCTCAAGCGGGGTAATTCGGCGTGCAGGCTAGCGACATCGCTAATGGCGACGATATACCAGCGGTTATCTTTGCCCAAGCACACTAAATTTGGTGCTTGGCCAGAACCTGCGACTTTGGCAACCAATACGGCGGGTACTGGAGTTGTGTGCGATCGTTTGGCTGTCGGAACGTGCTTGCCTTTAAGACTCAGAACCGTTCCGAGCACTGCAAAAGCCACAGCTACGGACATTTCCTTAAATCTGGCTTCTTCAGCTTGCTGCAATAGAGTTTTCAGCAAACGTTTGTCTTCTTTGAGTCTGCCCTGCAATTTTTCGTAATGGGCGAGGTTTTTTTCCAGGGTGGAGACATTTCCTCCCGCCGCTAAGGACTGTTCCAGCACTGCTAATTCTGTTTGCAGTCGGTCTAATTCTGATTGCTGGGGCTGCAAGTACAAGGTTGATAGGTATTGACCGAAACTCCGTTCTACCAACTCTTGAGCTTCGTCGAGAGTGTGAGTTTGCAGCAAATTCAGCACCATGCCGTAGCTGGGCGTAAACTGACTGGCGAGGGGGTCGGCTTTGGCTGTTGCCAAATAGGAGGCTTCTTTTGCGCCTTCAAAGCGCGTCTGAACTGCGACCACGTGCCCCAGCTTGTCCATGCCCCGCCGACCCGCCCGACCGGCCATTTGGAGGAATTCTGAAGCGTTTAGCAGTCGGTGTCCCTTGTCGGTGCGCTTGGACAGGGTGGAAATAACTGTGGTGCGGGCGGGCATATTAATCCCGGCTGCTAGGGTTTCGGTGGCAAATACGACTTTAATCAAACCTCTGCCAAAAAGTTCTTCTACTAAACCTTTCCAAGCGGGCAAAATGCCTGCGTGGTGGGCGGCGATGCCTTTTAAAAGTGCTTCTTTTTGACCGAAGCGTTCTGCTTCTGGGTTTCGCTGTAAAAAATCGTCAATTATGCGTTTGAGTTCGGCTGTTTCGGCTTCGTTAACTAGGGAGAAATTGCCGACTTCTGCGACTGCTTGGTCGCACCCGCGACGGCTGAAGATGAAGTAAATTGCTGGTAGCATATCTCGATCGTCCAACCGGGCCAAAACATCGGTCAAACTCGGAGTGGGGATGCTGCCTCTTTCTACTTTTTGCTGCTTCTTTTTGGGGACTAACCGGGCATTCGCTCTTTTGCCGGTCTCGTCTAGCAGCGGAAATATCCCTTTTTGGTTGGCGAAGTGGAATTGCAGGGGTACTGGCCGAAAGTCTGAGTAGACGAGCTCTGTGGGCCCGTGGACTTTGTTAATCCAGTCTGTGAGTTGGTCGCTATTGGCAACGGTTGCTGAGAGGGCGAGCAGTTGAATTTCGCTCGAACAGTAGATGATGGATTCTTCCCAGACGGTACCACGCTGGCGATCGTTCATGTAGTGACACTCGTCGAGCACGACGGTTTCGACTCCGGTGAGGGAAGTACCGACTTCTCCGATCGGCGTACCGTAGAGCATATTCCGAAATATTTCGGTAGTCATCACCAAAATCGGCGCATCTCGATTGACGGAGATGTCGCCGGTGAGCAAACCTACGTTGTCGTCTCCAAATTGACTGCGGAAGTCGCGCAGCTTTTGGTTAGAGAGAGCTTTGAGGGGAGTGGTGTAGAAGACGCGCCGCTTCCTGGAGAGTGCTTGATGGATGGCGTATTCCCCGATTAACGTTTTCCCAGAGCCTGTGGGAGCGCACACGACAACGGATTTACCTGCATCGAGGGCGGCGATCGCCTCTCTCTGAAAGTTATCTAGCTCGAAGGGAAATATGGTCTTCAGATCCAGCTCTGGGCGGTTCTGGGCAGTGTCTGGCACAAGGATTATTATCAGGTTTCAGGGTAAGTATGCTGAAATCTTGCTGAAAGCAAGTCAGCAGAGGACTGTACTGATTTTAGACCAACGCCCGCAAATCGGCTATGAAGGAAGAGGGAAGAAGGAAGAAGGAAGAGGTAATAAGGAAGAGGGAAGAAGGAAGAAGGCAAAAATTTTTTCTTTCTTGTGCCAACTGCCAAAACATGAGGTGCTCATAGGGCATAGGGTTCCGTGGGCATAGGGCTCGCCCCCATACCTCACCACGCTTGAGAACCGCTATATTGATTAATCCCAGCCGAAGTCTCGATCGCACAATTGGGCTAGTCTTTGGTTGTGCGATCGAAAGTATGCTCTCAATTGCTCGTATATTGTGTCGTTTAATATAAAAATAGCTGTTGGCTGTGAACTTGGCTCAAGTGCTGCGATTTGTGGATTAAA
>NZ_JAUBUC010000149.1:0-7977 GCF_036705285.1 Microcoleus sp. B4-C1
CCGCCCGTCCAGAAAGGACGGGCGGGACGCCCATCCCACAATAACAATTAAAATTGTAAGTTATTTAATTCGCGATCCTTAGTAAATTACAGTGACTTACATGAGGAATTTAGTCCCTGACGGGCTGAGAATCGGTCAGACCCAGGAGGCTTGAGGAATATCTAAATCAGAGGAATCAAAACCTCTGATATCATGTCCGGTCGATTACCCCTAATACGGTAGGGGCGGGTTCACTAAAAATATCTGCCAATAATTGACAATCTCAAAAACCCGCCCTTTTAATCGCTTTTTCTTCAAGCTATTATAGAAACATACTTGATTCTCGATCGCATTATGGTTGCCTTACCCGATCGCCCATCGATGAGCGCAGAAGAATACCTCGCTTGGGAACCCACCCAAGAGGAACGCTACGAGTATTGGGATGGCGAAGTCGTCGCCATGAGCGGGGGCAGCCGCAATCACAATCGAATTTCAGGAAATTTCTTCAGAATCCTAGATGATGCCCTTGTCGATCGCCCTTGCGAACCTTACATCGCGGATGTCAAAGTCCAAGTGGAACGAGGGCAAAAATATTTTTATCCTGATGTTGTGGTAACTTGCGACGATCGCGATAACGATCCGCAATTAGTGCAATTTCCTTCCTTAATTATCGAAGTTTTATCGCCTTCCACAGAAGCAGCAGATCGCGGCATTAAATTTGCTAAATACCGCCAATTTTCAACACTGCAAGAATATGTCTTGGTGCAAGTTGAACAGCCAGGAGTAGAGATATTTCGGCGCAATCAACAGGGGCAATGGGTTCTCTTCGAGTATGGTTTAGGCGATTCCTTGCAACTTGAATCGGTGAATCTAGAAATTGCGATCGCCGATTTATATCGCCAAGTACAATTTTCTGAATAATTTCGCTGTCTAGGGATTTGATATTAATTATTGTAGCAATTTTTTTTAGTATTTGAACGAACCGCGAAGACGCGAAGAGCGCGAAGAAAAAACAGTATAGCAATCCTCGCATCATTTTTGAATTTCTTACTCCCTCCCCTTAATAAGGGGAGGGTTGGGGTGGGGTAAAAAATTTACGACTCCTGCAAGGATTGCTATATCTTCTTCTTTCTCTTTCTTCGCGTCCGCGTGCCTCGCGGTTCATATAATTTTACTCCAGATTCGTAAAAACCCGGTTTCTGGGCCCCGATGCGTAAGTCCAATTTAAACTGAGATGTTGCACCATTCTCAATAAACTTTTTATGGACAGGCAAGATGCCTGTTCCACAAAGAGTGAATTTTCTTGTGGAACAGGCCGAAAAGCCTGTTAAGCGAGAATGGTGCAAGATATGAGATTTAAACAAACTGGCCCGTTGGAGTCGATCGCACGCGACGAATTCCAATCACCGACGGCATCGGCGAACGACGCCTGTCATTCTCAATATTACTCGGCCACAAACTGCCGCGAGAAACACTACGAGTCTGATTAAAAACAGCACCGTTCAAATCCAACATTTCAATTTGCCGACTCAGTACAGTACCATCATCGATCGGACAATCTTCCCCAGGATGCTGCACCGCAAGCAACAGCGTATCTCCCACAAAAGTCGGCCCCGTCATTTCGCATCGGTTCGGGCCGTAAGCAAACGGAATTACTGTTCCTGCATTCGGCCCAGAAGTCGGAATGTAAAACAGCCAATTGTTGCCGAAAACACCAGTCAAATCTGACACATTTCCAGTCTTGTTGTGGTCGATCGTCTTTGGCTCTCCACTCGCACCGACATCAAAACCGTTGTGCGTGCTCGTAGACATATCAGTGACGACCCAAACATTGCCTTGAGGGTCAAAATCCAAATTGTCTGCATTAGCAAATCCCGCCCCATCTACCGCACCGGCTTCTCCACCCTGAGCCAAACGCTGCCAGCGGAACGTCAAACCCGCACCATCAGGACTGTCTTCAATTATTTTGTAAAGTCCTCCCGACTGCTGATTGCTGTTGACTGCGCTACCGTATTTAGCAACATTAAAAATGCGAGAATCTGGATAGCCGTCGCTTCCCGGTGCGCCGTCAGTATAAGCAATGAAAACTTCCTTCGTAGTAGGATTAACTTCCAAATCTTCCGGGCGTGCCGTCGGAGTGCCACCAATCAAATTAGCAGCTAAGAAAGCATCAACTAAAACCGCACCTTGGCTGCTGTAGAAATTAGCCAGAGTTTTATTTTGGTAGCCCGAAATTGCTGTTGCTTCATTGGTTGTATCTACTACAAAAGAACCGCCGTCTTCGGTTTGACCAGCAATTCCGGCGCGTTTGGGCAAGCGAGTAGCGGCATCTCTTTGAGCTTTGCCAAAACTTGCTAATTCCGCCTCGCCAACTCTAGAAGGACGCACCGGATTTGTCGGGGTATTTAATGTCAGTGGCAGCCATCTTCCAGTACCGTTGCGGTTATATTGGGCAACGTACAAAACCCCATCTTCAAACAATCGGCTGTTGTTTTTATCTGCGGGATTGGTGACATTACCGTTGCTGACAAATTTCCAGGTGTGTCCGCCGCGCCGATCGTCCCCCATGTACCCTATTAACTTGCGGCCTGCTTCAGCGCGAATCGCGACGTTTTCGTGGCGGAAACGGCCCAACCATGAGTGCTTCCGGGGGCGGAAACTCGGATCTTGGGGATCGACTTCTACCATCCAGCCGTATTTTTCGCCGACTAAGCCGAATTCCTCACCGATAGTGCCCTTGGCGTAGCTGGTTTGGCCACCGTTGGGTTTGACGTTTTCCTGAACCCCGACGAAAAATGCTTCGCTACCTTGGAAATTTTCTTCGGCGGAGAAGATTGTACCCCACGGGGTTGTGGCGCCGGAACAGTTGTAGGCTGTACCGATGATGCGGTTGCCGAGTCCGTCGGTGTTGACTTGCGCGAAGACTTGGGTAGCTGCAGGGCCCGTGCCGATGAGGTAGTTGTCGTCCCCTTGTCTGGTTCCCCAGGAGGTGACATCTTTGTATTTGTCGGTACGCTGGCTGTTGATTCCGAGGCCGGAAAGTCCGTGAATACGGCGGTTGAGGGGGTCGCCGGCGATCGCCTGAAATCTGCCGTTGGCTTGTTTGGTGATGCGGACGATCGAACCACCGAGATTGTACAGGAATTCGCCGATGGTATCGCGATTCTTTACGGATAAGTCTATACCCAGGACGGCGCGCTCGGTTGTTGGAAATGATGCCAAGTCTGACGGGGTATCGGGTGCCTCTTTCGACATTGGGAAGGATACGTACTCGTGGTTAACCCAGAGATAACCGTCGTCATTGCTGCCGCGAAGGCCTACAAAGCCGGTGTAGTCGCAGTTGTAGCCGAAATAGTCTGCCGGATTGGGAAAAACTCGATCGCCCCAGCGGACAATCACATAACGTTCGTATTCCGGCGGCACAACCACATCGTCAACAATGCTGTAACTCGTTAATCTAGTATCCTGTGAGGCAGCCATCACGGTTCCCTGTCCGTTTAAGCCCATCGGCATAAAGCTGGACAATTCTCGATAAATCGGCAGCGGGTGGGGAAGTCTTAACGGAGTGAAAGATAGCGGAACTACAGCTTCGGCCGAGGTGGAATTGATGCCGAATAGTGTTTTAGTTACTTGAGGGGCAAGCACAGTGGTAGCTGCACTGCTGCCGAAGAAAATTAGCAGTTGTCGGCGAGTTATTTTAGACATAAATTCCTGTTCAGCCCAACTTCCCTAATCAGATGATTCCGTATGAAACTCTATCACTATTAAATTAAGGGGAGTTAACCTGAAGGTTAATTAAAATTGGGAGGTATTTAGGTTAACAAAAAGTTAAATATTCTCATTGGCAAGTGGTAATTGGGAATAGAGAGAGAGATTCAGGAAAAAATATCTATCCATGTATCCGTGATTTCCGTGTCGTGCTGTTGGTTATTTGTTATTTGTTACCAATGCCCGATGCCATGCCCTGTTTGCCGCCCTGCGCGGGCCGATTTCAATCATCTCGAAAACCTGGATCATTTTCTCTGGAGGTCGATCGACTACGCGCAGGTACATTCATCACTTGCGAAGATCCAGAATTTGGGGACGAAATACTGCCGTTTCTGAATCCCAGCAGCAATTGAGCATCGGCAAAATATCTAGTCCACTGTTCGATTCTCGCATCTTGTTGCCAGTCGCGACGGGATACTCTCGATCGCAAAACTGGAACCCTTTGTCGGCTGCGATCGGCTGTAATGATGATTGTAACTTCTGTTAATGCCGGATTTTCCTGAAACTCGCGGGCGATCGACTCTTTCGCTAAATCTTCCGCCTGCTGCACTAAACTCGCAAAAGATTGACTGCCGTCCGAATCTAAGGTAAGGTAGCGCTCTTTGGTTTCAGCCAAACCTATTGATATACTTGCTGTTAAACTGATAATTGCTAGAATGACAGCCGACAATAAGCGTAGGTACAAATTCATTATGTTTGAAACTAAATACTAACACTTGTCAATAATAGTTAATAAAATTTAACAGACTGTTAAGCTTAAATTAAAATAATATTTTGTCTCACCATATTTCCGCTTAACAGACAAGATGCCTGTTCCACAACAAGTGCCTTTTCTTGTGGGTTGGGCATCCTGTCCGCCCATAGAATGGTTATTGATAATGGTGCAATATCTCAGTTTTACTCGAAATACTTGTCAGTAGCAAAGGATGTTGATAAACCAGCCCCCGCGTTATTCTTCTTCCTTCAACCTCAGAAGGAAAACTAGATAATTAATCCGTGTATCCGTGTCAAAATCCGTGTCGTGCCTTCCTTCTTCCTTATGAAACTAACAAAATGTGCGATCGCCCTCGGTAGCAACTTAGGCGACTCCCTAGCCACACTCTCTAGCGCGATCGTAACCCTAAACAACACCCCAGGAATAGCAGTAAAATCCCATTCAAGCTGGTATCAAACCGCCCCCGTCGGGCCGCCCCAACCCGATTACATCAACGCCTGTGCCATCCTAGAAGTTGCACTAAAACCCGAACAATTACTAGCAAAATTATTAGAAATTGAAATAAAATTTAATCGAATTCGCAGAGAAAAATGGGGGCCAAGAACCCTCGATCTAGATTTGCTGCTGTACGACAATTTAATCCTAGAAACTCCCACACTGACTCTACCTCATCCCCGGATGACCGAAAGAGCTTTTGTATTAGTACCTTTAGCAGAAATTGCCCCGGATTGGGTGCATCCGGTGACGAAAAGTGCGATCGGCCAACTCCTGCAAACCGCAGACTGTTCGGGAGTGCAAAAATTGTAACTGTAAAAAGTGAGTACAATTCACCGATCGTACCAGTAAAAAAAATGCAACCGTAAGTAAGCTCCAAACTGTGATAGTTATCAGTCATTCCCAATCTAAAATCTAAAATCTAAAATCTAAAATCGTATTAGATCGCCTATGATGTCTTAAATCGGTGCAATCAAACATTATTCGCTTGTCGCTTATGTCGATCGGTCAAGAACTACCCCAACTCCTCAAACAACGCCTATTTTACCAAGGGCGCAAATTCAACTTTGACGTAGCCACCCTCCGTCTTCCCAACGGTTCCGAAGGCGAGTGGGAATGTATTCGCCACCCAGGCGGAGCACTTGCAGTTCCCGTCACACCCGAAGGTAAACTCGTCTTGGTACGCCAATATCGCTTTGCCACAAAAGGGCGAATTTTAGAATTTCCCGCAGGTACAGTAGAAATCAATGAAAATCCCGCCGAAACTATCAAACGCGAAATCGAAGAAGAAACCGGATATCGCGCCGGAAAATGGCAGAAATTAGGGCAATTTTTTCTCGCCCCCGGTTATTCCGACGAAATCATTTATGCTTTCTTAGCCCAAGATTTGGAAAAACTGGAACAGCCGCCAGCACAAGATGATGACGAAGACATTGAAACAGTTCTATTCACTCCAGAAGAATTAGAAAAAGCTATCTTAGCTGGGGAACCCATTGATGCAAAATCTATTTCTAGCTTTTTCTTGGCACGTCCCTTTTTGATGTAAATCTGACTGACGGAAAAACCCGGTTTCTTATAAAAATCGTGCGTCCAACCGATAAATATTAACTTAGAAACCGGGTTTTTGAACCCGCTTGTGTCCAGAACTGTAAAATCTAAAATCTAAAATCTAAAATCTAAAATCGAATGTCTGATATATCCAATCTAATTTTATTTTGGCACCGCCGCGACTTGCGTATTTCTGACAACATCGGGCTGGCAGCAGCGCGCCAGCAAAGCCCGAAAGTAGTCGGAATTTTTTGTCTCGATCGCAATATCCTAAATCGCGATGACGTAGCGCCAGCCCGAGTCACATACATGATCGGCTGCTTGCAAAAACTCTCCTCGCGTTACAGGGATGCAGGCAGTCAATTGCTGATCATTCAAGATGACCCGATTCTAGGAATACCGAGATTAGCAACAGCTATAAATGCTCAAGCAGTATTTTGGAACTGGGATGTAGAACCCTACGCAAAACAGCGCGATATTTCCGTCTCAAACGCCCTCCAACAAGCAGGAATTCAAGTTCAAAATTTCTGGGATCAACTCCTGCACGCCCCAGATGAAATTCGCAGCGGTACAGGGACTCCCTACACGGTTTATACACCATTTTGGAAAAAATGGAACAGTAAACCCAAAGCCCAACCAGTAGAGACACTGCCGATAACTTATCTGGAATTAATGACCGGCTTAACCGCCGAAGAACAAGCAATCGCCAACCAAGCAGGTGCAATGGAAACAGTGCCAACTGCCTCTAGTTTGGGATTTATTTGGGAAAATCCCTTAGTAATAGAACCCGGAGAAGATGCAGCGCAACAAAAATTAGAAGAATTTTGCGATCGGGCAATTTACAAATATCAAGCACAGCGCAATTTTCCCGCCATTAACGGCACATCCAAACTCAGCGCAGCCCTCAAATTTGGTGCAATTGGCATCCGCACTGTTTGGCAAGCTACCCAAATAGTAATGGACACTTGCAGCAGCGAAGAAGCGTCTACAAGCATCCGTACTTGGCAACAGGAAATAGCGTGGCGAGAATTTTACCAACACGCCATGTATAACTTCCCAGAATTAGCAGACGGCCCCTACCGTCAAGCATTCAAAGACTTTCCTTGGGAGAACAATGAAAAGCTCTTTCAAGCTTGGTGTAAAGGCAAAACAGGCTATCCTATTATCGATGCAGCAATGCGGCAGTTAAATCAGACAGGTTGGATGCACAATCGCTGTCGCATGATAGTCGCCAGTTTCCTCACCAAAGATTTAATTATTAACTGGCAGTGGGGTGAAAAATACTTCATGCAAAAATTGATAGATGCCGACCTTTCTGCTAACAACGGCGGCTGGCAGTGGAGTGCATCGAGTGGTATGGATCCGAAACCTTTGCGAATATTCAATCCGGCGAGTCAAGCTCAAAAATTTGACCCGGAAGGGGAGTATATTCGGCACTGGGTTCCAGAATTGCGCCGCGTTGATACTAAACTTTTGCTAACAGGAAATATTTCACCTTTAGAACGCCGACTTCTTCATTATCCGTCTCCAATCGTAGAGCACAACGAGCAGCAGCGAAAGTTTAAGGAACTTTACAGCCAGCAAAAAAACGCAGGTTAGACTGCTAGATTTTTGGCGATATTTACCAGTAAATTAAGTTGAGGGGCGCTGTACACTCCTAAACTTAAAAGATGGTATCAGTTAGAATAAACTTAAATAAATCGGAGGTTGAAATGGTAACTCTGCAATTAAGACAAATCATTGTACCACCTGGACATAGAGTGCTGTTCAATGATGTCAACTGGCAGGAATTTGAAGCAATTTTAGAAGAGTTGGGAGAACACCGTGGCTCTAGAATAGCTTACAGTCAAGGAACTTTGGAGATTAGGATGCCACTACCAGAACATGAGAAAGCTAGGGAGCATCCCGATTTTGCAAGTATACAAAAGTATGATATGATGTATTGTTTTTTTGGAAAACCGACACTTAGCTTC
>NZ_JAUBUC010000150.1:0-4036 GCF_036705285.1 Microcoleus sp. B4-C1
TATCATTATTATTCAATTATATTTCTACATAAAGGGGTATTGACAAAATCTACTCCGTTCTAACTTGTTACCAATGAACCCGCCCCCACTTTTGCCCGAAAGTCCGCCTGGGGTTGAAACGAACGGCCCAACCGCATCGCAGATATCTATCAAAAATTCCGATATTAATATTTCAGTCTCATTACACTTGCGATTGAAGAGTTTTTGTGTTACGTCATCCACCTCGCACTAGCTCATCCGCAATATTACTTAATAAAATCCCCCATCTTTATCAAAACTTTAATTAAAAAGCTGTTTATAAAGAAAAATTTACATAGATGTTTGGAAAAATGAGTTAGGGTTACTACAACATTGAGAAAGAGTTTCGCATACCCGTCGCGAAACAGGGAAATCATTGTCTTTTTTTAACCCCCAGTAGGTGTATTATGCCAAATTTAAATAATCAAGTTTCACCAAGTGCGATCGCCTTTATAGATACTAAAGTAGAAAATTATCAAAGTTTGATGGCCGGGGTAAAACCGGGTACGGAAGTAGTTGTTTTGGATGGGAACCGAGATGCGATCGACCAAATTACTCAAATTTTAGGTCTTCGGACTAATATTGACAGCATTCACATCGTTTCTCACGGTGCTCCGGGTAGCTTGCAATTGGGCGACGGTAGCTTGAGTTTAGATAATGTGGAAACTTATTCCGAGAAATTGCAGCAGTGGCGGATTGCTTTAAATCTGGGTGCAGACATTCTGATTTACGGTTGTAATGTCGCAGCAGCACCTCGCGCTTACCCGAAAGTCCGCCAGGGAATGAATTCCCAGGCTCAAAGCTCAAGTCGGTTGAAACCGACTGCTTACCCGAAAGTCCGCCAGGGAATGAATTCCCTGTCTCAAAGCTCAAGTCGGTTGAAACCGACTGAAAACAAGGCGGCTATTGAGTCCTCTTCAGAGGACTTTCGCTATGAGACGGGGAATTCATTCCCCGGCGGTATCGGGGAACAAGCCAGAGATTTAGATGTAGATGTAGATTTATATCTAGACGGTTTCGCCTTCATCCAACGAATTGCCCAACTCACAAATACCAATGTTGCAGCTTCCAAAAACCTCACCGGAAGTGTAGCAAAGGGCGGGGACTGGGAACTGGAAGTCAGAACCGGGAAAATAGAAGCACCGCTGGTATTTGAACCCGAAGTGTTAGCGGGTTACGAGTATGTTTTAAATAGTTTTGGTACTGCGACTAACTTTCCCGTAGGTTCAGATCCTGTCTCCGTCGATGTCGGTGATTTTAACGGCGACGGAATAAAGGACTTAGCCGTGGGCAATTCCAGCAGTGGCGCCGCTGCTGGCACATCAATTCTGTTAGGAAATGGCACGGGTAGCTTTGGCACCGCTACTCTGTTGCAACAGGGGGCCTATATCCAGGCTGTCGCTAAATTTAATACAGATATCTATGACGACTTGGTTGTAAATAATGGCAATGGTTCTGTATCAATGTTTTTTGGGAGTAGCACTGGCTTGGGTGATCCCGTCGATCTATCTTTCGACTCGCTGATTTTCACTAAATACATTGCTGCGGAAGATTTTAACGGCGACGGCCGGACAGACTTAGCTTTAGCGACTAATCGTGCCACGGGTTCCCCCAATACTAATGGTGTCGTCTCAATTCTATTGCAGAATCTTGATGGCACTTTTGCGCCTCCTCAAAACTTTTTGGTAGGAATAGCGCCTCAATCTATTGCGGTCGATGACTTTAACGGCGACGGAATAAAGGACTTGGCTGTCGCGAACAATCAAACAGGTGAAGGCGTTTCAATTCTGCTGGGGGATGGCAGTGGGAGTTTTGCCCCGGCAAACAAGATTCCAGTGGGGTCACGACCATCTTCTATAGCTGTGGGGAAATTTAACAGCGACTCCTTCCCCGACTTGGCTGTAGCGGACCAGAACTCTAACAACATCTCTATCCTGCTAGGAAATGGTAGCGGAGGCTTTACTACTACGGAAATTCCAGTGGGACCGAGTTCTTATTTCCTCACCGTTGCGGATCTCAACGGTGACTCCAAGCAAGACTTGGCTGTCGGGAACAATAACAAGGTTTCAACTCTGTTGGGGAATGGCGACGGCACATTTACCAAGACTGTTGATTTAGATGCGGGATTGCAGCCTACTGCTGTTATTGCGAAGGATTTGAACGGGGACGGTTTGCCTGACTTGGTCACCACCGACTACAATCCTAACAACGTTTCGATTCTGCTGAATACACCCAATACAGTTAATTTTGGTGCAGCAACATACAGCGGTACAGAAGGAACAACAGACACAGTAGTTAATATTCCCGTCACCCTCAGTGGCGGCACACCCTTCACCGATGTAACTGTACCAATTCTCATCGACCCCAGCAGCAGTGCCACCGAAAATTCAGACTACACCTTTTCCCCTACCTCGATAATTTTCCCCGCAGGTGCAACAGGTGACGCACTCACTCAGAATGTTGCATTTACTATCAAACCCGACAACATAGTTGAAAACGCCGAAACCGCAATCCTCAACTTGGGCACAATCACCGGAGGCATTGCAGGTACAACCAAACAAACCACACTAACTATTGCTGCTAACGGTCAACCTTCAAGCCTGAGTCCGTACCAAATCGACCTCAAAACAGGCACAATTACTGGTGGGCCAAACCCGTTTATTTCTCTAGTAAATACCCCGACAGACTCAAACGCAGATAGTTGGTTAGAAGCCGTAGCCAAAATCAATTTTGACGGCAAAATCAAAAAAGCGAAATTCATCGTTGAATACGACAAAACTCCGTCAGGATGGACGGTAAATCTCGGCGACTCAGCGTCAAACGACGGCTATGGAGGGGATGCAAGCACTCAAAGGCGCGATGCCGAGATGCAGATTGTTAACGGGAATATGAGCGTTAACGGCAATGACTACAATACACCCCCTGGCGGAGTCCTTACCCCAGGAAATGTGCCTAACTTGGTCACCAACGGTTCCCGCGTCGAGTTAGAAGTCAGCAACGAACAACTTGCGTGGGATAACAAAAGCGGGCTAAAAAATAGCCTGAATTCGCCGTATCTTTATGCTCTCAATGGTCAACCTGATGATGGCGGGCCAGTCAATTCGGAGATTTACGCCGGATTTAACAGGGTGATTTCCGGGCCAGGCGATCGCATCGGATCGGGTGCTAGCAAGGTGACAATTCTGCTTAATCCGATCGACTACGCGATTAGTGCTGGTGTTGCAACCGTTACAGAAGGCAATGAAGGCAAAACTGCTGCCACTTTTACTGTTACCCGCAGCGGTAGCACTGAGTTGGCGAGCACAGTAGATTATGCGATCGCGGGTACTGCTACAAACGTCAGCGATTACAACAACATCGGTGGCACATCCGGTGCAACTGCTGCGACTGGTACGATTAATTTTGCAGCGGGCGAGACATCGAAAACCATTACTCTCGATGTTTTAGGCGATGCGGCGATCGAAGACAATGAAACCCTTGAGGTTACGCTGTCAAATCCCTCGGTATTAGATTCTACACCGACAATTACCGCTGCTACCGCTACCACAACTATTACTAATGATGATGTAGCGCCACCGACACCGACGCCAACGCCGACACCAGTCACGCCGACGCCAACGCCGACAACTGAGACTCCCACGCCGACGCCGACACCAACGCCGACGCCAGTCACGCCGACACCGACGCCAACGCCGACACCAACGCCGACAACTGATACTCCAACTCCGACGCCGACGCCAGTCACGCCAACGCCGACGCCAGTCACGCCCACACCAACGCCGACGCCAGTCACGCCCACACCAACGCCGACAACTGGCACTCCGACGCCAACGCCGACAACTGATACTCCAACTCCGACGCCGACAACTGATACTCCAACTCCGACGCCGACAACTGATACTCCAACGCCGACGCCGACAACTGGTACTCCGACTCCAACTCCGACAACTGGTACTCCGACTCCAACTCCGACAACTGGTACTCCGACTCCAACTCCGACAACTGGTACTCCGACTCC
>NZ_JAUBUC010000150.1:4136-7972 GCF_036705285.1 Microcoleus sp. B4-C1
AACGCCGACAACTGGCACTCCAACGCCGACGCCACCGACACCCCCGACACCTGGTGGTACCATCGACACACAGAAGAATTGGTGCGGCGTAGAAGCTGGATTGGATAAACTTGAGAAAATTCTTGACGACCAATTACAGGCAGTTAACCTACCCATTGTCGGCCCGCTCAAGGACATTTCCCCAGATTTTATTGGCAACTTCAAGACTAAGTTAGTCGATACAATTAAAAATCATGGAAATCAAAGTCTGAGTCAGTTAGAAAGTAGCCTCCGCACTGCACTTGGCTCGACTTTCAATGTTGCTCTAACTGGGACTTCTAGTGCTAATGAAAGTACCTTGCTAATTACTCTTGGCAAGCAATATCAGTTTCCCGATCTCAATCTCTCTAAAAACTTAGGAGTGCCGGCATTAAGCTTAGATGTAGATGGAAAAGCAAAATCAAAATACAACTTCAACTTGTCCCTGGGAGTTGGTGTTAGTAAAGATTTCGGCTGCTACATAGATACTGACAAAACTAAGTTAACCGCCAACATTGACTTGGGCCTAAATGATCAATTCAAGGCAAAAGGCAACTTAGGTTTTTTCCAAGTAGACCTGGCAAACGATACCAAAAACCCTACTAAAGTCGATGCCAACCTCGAAGTCAAGCTCAATGACTTAGACAATCTGGGCGGCCCGAATGATGGCCCTCGCCTCACATTGCCAGAATTGCAAGGTAACTATCAGTTCAAAGACTTATTCAATGCCGACTTAACGAGCAATGCTAATCTCGGTCTCACAGCAAAAACCAGTATCAACGGCAATGCTGCATTCCCCTCCTATAACTTCGACTTAGCAGTTAATTGGCCCATCCTAAATTACGCTAACGGTCAATTAACCGGGCCGCAAAAGCCCACAGTTGCATTTAACAATATGCAACTAGATTTGGGGACATTTGTCAATAATTTTGCCAAACCAATTATCGGTAAAATTTCTGATGTCATTAAACCATTTCGACCAGTTATCAACTTCCTCAATGCCGACACTAAGTTACTGTCTACACTAGGTTTAGCTGGCGAATTTGATAAAAATGGGGATGGAATAGTCAGCGTACTAGAACTGGCAGCAAAAATCTCTGGGCGCGATATCGATACCCGGTTTTTAGATGCGGTTGCCAAGGTTGATAAAGTTGTTGATTTGGCAAACCAAATAGCGAATTCTCCCGATAAAATCGATTTGGGTTCTTACACTCTGGGGAATGTAGATGTTGTCGATAACAGTGCGAATCTTCAGAATGCTTCCCCGATCCCAACGACTGCTGTACAGCAAACAGCCAACCAACAAATTAACTCCAAAACAAGCGGCAAGGTCAAGGAGTTCTTAAATGCCTTAAAAGATATTGATGGCTTTGATATCCCACTCTTGACCAAACCAGAAACCGCGATTCAATTGCTGATAGGTAAACCCGATGTTTCGGTATTCACCTATCAGATGCCAAAACTGGGGTTTGACTTTAATATCGAGAAAAAATTTCCGATATGGGGGCCGCTCCAGGGTTTACTGGGAGGCAAGTTTAGTGCTTCAGCTCATCTAGGATTTGGGTACGATACCCACGGATTAAGTGAGTGGAAAAAGTCTAATTTTGCGACGGACTCTGCTAGCAAAGTTTTGGATGGATTTTATGTGAGCGATCGCCAAAATGCTGACGGTACAGGCCCAGATGTTGACGAACTCAGTCTTGACGCTAGTATTGCCGTAGGTGCAGGGTTGAATGTTGGCGTGGCCGAGGGCTATGTCAAAGGTGGAATTCAAGGCAAAGTGGGCATTGATTTGATAGATATCGGAGAATTCCAACCGAAACAAGGTGGCGACGGCAAAATCCGAACATCGGAAATTACTTCCCGCATCAGCAAACCCTCGGAACTGTTTGATGTAACAGGAAAAGTCAATGCTTTTCTGGGTGCTCAAGTAAAAGCCTACTTACCCGAAATTTGTTATAAAACAATCCCCGAAATAAGCATAAGATTGTTCGGAAAGAAAAGAGTCATCACGCGTGAATTCAGACTCCCTTATCCGTGCTTCGATTACAAAACCGTCTACGATAATAACTTTGCCACATTTGAGTTAGCTAAGTTTACTTTGGGGCCGAGTTCTAGCACTAGGGGTAGAGCAATTAACGGTTACATGGCCGGGGCGACAGTCTTCTTCGATGCCAACTTTAATGGAGTTCAGGATGAAAACGAACCGTTCTCAATTACTAACGCAGATGGCAGCTTTGACTTAGATGTCTCTCTTGACCAATTCGACAAAAATAATAGCGGCGACCTCGAACCGGATGAAGGCAAAATTGTACTCATAGACGGCATCAATACCTCTACTTATTTGCCGCAGCAAACACCCCTATTTGCCACACCTGATGCTACAGTAGTTACTCCATTAACTACCCTATTGACCGAGTTGATCGAGCAAGGGAGTGACCCAAATCAGGCGCAAATTCAGGTTAAATCTGCACTGGGAGTGTCGTCAGTAATTGACTTGACTAGCTACGACCCGCTAGAGGCAATTACTCAAAACGACCCGAACGGTTTGGCGGTTTATGCAGCACACGCTCAGGTACAAAATACCATTGTTTTGATAACTGATTTAATTAGCGGTGCTTCAAATACCGCGAAAAATGAGATTGGCGATCGCGTAATTTCCGCCGTTGCCAATCAAATTCAATCTGGCACTCTCGATTTAAGCAATTCCACACAATTGCAAGCGATTATTCAGTCGGCGACGAGTCAACTGCAAGTACCACAACTCTCTAGTATTACTTCGGATGCTGCCCAAATTATTGCAGAGGGAAATCAGCGGATTAGTGATCTCGCATCCAGCAATTCCTCGCCCTCAGATGCCGCGACAGAAATGGCTCGCATCCAAAAAGTCGCACAAGGAGAAGTAGCCCAAGATTTACTGCAAGTCGCAGCCGGAAATAAAACGATTCAGTCGGCGATTTCCGAAAATACTGGTGCATCTCTAAATACCAAAATTCAGTCGGCGACAGCTAACAATCCAACAGTCCGCAATACTTTAGATACTGATGACTCCAGTACACCATCTACACCCGAAGAACCATTCCCAGAAAGCGGTATTGAATTCGTTAAAGATGGGGAAAATACTACCGAAAGCACAGATGGCGATGATACCATTATGGGAAGTGCTAGCGATGATATATTGCGCGGTAGAAAAGGAAATGACTTGCTGTTTAGCCTTGATGGCAATGATTGGATGAATGGCAATCAAGGCAACGACGTAACAGATGGTGGAATTGGGGACGATACTCTCTACGGCGGAAAGGGTTTTGATACCTTGACTGGTGGTGCCGGCAATGACTTCCTTTCTGGCAATCGAGGTGAAGATATCCTAATTGGTGAAAAGGGCGACGATACCCTCTACGGCGGTCAAGGCAATGATATTCTGCTAGGAGGTCAGGGTAACGATTTCCTCAGTGGCGATTTGGGCGATGATACCTTAGTAGGGGATGTAGGGAGCGATCGCTTCTTATTATCTACCAATTCTGGTATTGATACTGTTGCTGACTTTGAAGTCGGTCAAGACTTGTTAGTGTTGGGTAACGGGTTGAGTTTCTCGCAATTGGCAATTGTCCAAGATAGCGATGCAACTTTAATCCGGTTTGCACAAACAGGGGAGATTTTAGCTTCTCTGGCCGGAGTTTCTGCTAGCAGTATTAGTGCCGTTAATTTCGCATTGATTTGAGAAAGATGTGGGTTTAAGCACTTAGGAATGAGAATTAAATAACTTCCACTCTTGAAAGTGGGATGGGCGTCCCGCCCGTCCAAAAAGGACGGGCGGG
>NZ_JAUBUC010000237.1:0-1180 GCF_036705285.1 Microcoleus sp. B4-C1
GGGTGCATCTCACTTTGGCAAATGTGTCAAAAAAGAGATAAAATCAAAAAGCTAGTAAAATCGTTAAATAAAGATGAGGCAAATAAAATGACACCATCAGACCAACAACAGCTAAAAGCCCACTTAAAAGCGGTAGCAGAAATTTTTTACAGAAATACAGATCCAACCGAGTTAAAAAGTTTTGAAAGTATAGAAAAATCACTGCGTCAGAAAATGTTAGAAGAAGTCGGCCCAGAACTAGGTAGCTTTTTTTTTCATCAGTATCAGGAATTAAAACAGGAAAGCCCCGAAAAATAAAATCAATAATTGGATCGCTCGACATTACAGATAATCAGGCAAAATATTTTGACTTAAAAGCTTACAGTCAATTTAGCCCCCTCCTGGAAAATTGCTGTCTATTAATCAGTGCGAATGAATCTTATCAAATGGCAGAAAAAGATTTGGAAAAATTTACGGGAATCAAAATTTCTCACAGTACATTACAAAGATTAGTCAAAAGACAAGAATTTGAATTGCCTACATCTAAACAAGGAGTCAAAGAAATTACATTAGATGGCGGTAAAGTTAGACTACGCAACGAAACCAAGGGCGAGAGCTGTTACTGGAAAGACTATAAAGCCGTGTGTTTAGATAATGTTTATTCGGGAGCCTTTTTTCAAAATAATCAAGACTTAATTGATTGGACTAATAGCCAAAAATTACTACACCCTCTGTATTGTTTAGGAGATGGTCATGCCGGAATTTGGAACATATTTAAAGAAATTGGAGATAATGAACAAAGACAAGAAATCTTAGATTGGTATCATCTCAAAGAAAATCTCTACAAGGTAGGGGGTTCAATAAAACGATTAAAATCAGCAGAAACTATGTTATGGCAAGGCAAAATAGATGAAGTTATAAAAACATTTAAAGACTTTAAAGGTCAAGCATTTAAAACGTTTTGTAATTATTTAGAGACCCATCGCTGCCGAATAGTAAATTACCAATACTACAAAGAAGAATCCATAAGTTCGATTGGTTCGGGAACAATTGAATCAATAATTAAACGCATAGGATTAAGGGTAAAAATATCGGGAGCACAATGGAATATTGAGAACGTTTCGTCTATCCTTGCTCTTCGCTGTGCTTATCTCAACGGTCAACTTTCAATTTGATGTATTTGCCAAACTGAGATGCACCC
>NZ_JAUBUC010000238.1:0-1179 GCF_036705285.1 Microcoleus sp. B4-C1
GGGTGCATCTCACTTTGGCAAATACATCAAATTGAAAGTTGACCGTTGAGATAAGCACAGCGAAGAGAAAGGATAGAGGGAACGCTCTCAATTTTCCATTGCGCTCCTGATATTTTCACCCTGAACCCAATTCGTTTAATAATTGATTCAACTGTTCCCGAACCAATCGAACTTATGGACTCCTCTTTATAGTATTGGTAGTTGACTATTCGGCAGCGATGGGTCTCTAAATAGTTACAAAATATTTTAAATCCTTTTTTTGTCATCTCTTTAAATAGATTGATAACTTCATCTATTTTACCTTGCCACAACATATTTTCTGCTAACTTTAAACGTTTTAGCGAACCTCCTACCTTGTAAATATTTTCTTTCAGATGATACCAATCTAAGATTTCTTGTCTTTGTTCAGTATCTCCTATTTCTTTAAATATGTTCCAAATTCCGGCATGACCATCTCCTAAACAATACATAGGATGTAGTAATTTTTGGCTATTAGTCCAATCAATTAAATCTTGATTATTTTGAAAAAATGCTCCCGAATAAACATTATCTAAACAAATGGCTTTATAGTCTTTCCAATAACACCCCTCGCCTTTGGTTTCGTTGCGTAGCCTGACTTTCCCGCCATCTAATGTAATTTCTTGGACTCCTTGTTTAGATGTAGGTAATTCAAATTCTTGTCGTTTGACTAATCTGTGTAATGTACTATGAGAGACTTTGACCCCCGTGAAAATTTCTAAATCTTTTTCTGCCATTTGATAAGATTCGTTGGCACTGATTAAAAGACAGCATTTTTCCATCATTGGACTGAATTGACTATACGCTTTCAATCCAAAATATTTCGCTTGATTGTCTGTAATTTCGAGCGAACCGACTATTGATTTTATTTTTCTGGATTTTCCTGTTTGAATCCCTGATACTGCTGAAAAAAAAAGCTACCTAGTTCTGGTCCCACTTGTTCTAGCATTTTCTGACGGAGAGATTTTTCTATGCTGTCAAAACTTTCTAACTCGGTTGGATCTGTATTTCTGTAAAGAATGGATGCTGCCGCTTTTAAGTAGGCTTTTAGCTGTTCTTGGTCTGAGGGTGTCATTTTCTTTACCTCATATTTTTTGGCAATTTTACTAGCTTTTCCATTTTAACCCTTTTGCGACATATTCGCCAAAGTGAGATGCACCC
>NZ_JAUBUC010000151.1:0-7665 GCF_036705285.1 Microcoleus sp. B4-C1
GGGATTTTAAAATCCCAAAAGCCTTTCGACCCCAATTATTTGACTGCTACCCCTTGACAGGTCAAGACAGTATCTACGGTTCAATTGTACCTGGTGTTGATTCAATACATTTCAAACTACCGCGTCCAAGCCAGCCAGCGATTAAACAAATTTTTCACAAACGGCGTCAAACGAGTGCGATTGTAAGCATCTCCGGCTTTCCGAATTGCATCAGCTTGTGTCGGATACGGGTGAATTGTGCTAGCAATCTTTCCCAAACCAATATTGTTAACCATTGCCAAAGTAATCTCGCTGATCATATCCCCAGCGTGTCGCGCTACAATAGTTGCACCTAATATTTTATCGCTACCTTTTTTGACGTGAATTTTCACAAATCCTTCCTCTTCGCCGTCAATAATTGCCCGATCGACTTGATTGAAAGGAATTAAAAATGTATCGATATCAATGCCTTTTTCCTTAGCCTCGTGTTCCCCAATTCCGACGCGAGCAATTTCCGGGTGTGTGTAAGTACACCAAGGTATCGTCAAAGCGCTGAGCTTTTTGCGCCCGAAAAATAGAGTGTTTTGAATTACTATTCTCGCGGCAAAATCAGCAGCGTGAGTGAATTTATGTTTCATGCAAATATCGCCTGCGGCATAAATGCGGGGATTAGTAGTTTGCAAATTGTCGTTGACAAATACGCCTGTTTGTGTATCGTATTCTACGCCGATCGCCTCCAGATTCAATCCTTCGACGTTGGGCGATCGCCCTGTACTCACAATAATTTCATCTACTGTTACCGATGCTTCCTTACCTTGAGATTTATAATAAATTACTTTGCCTGCATTTGTTTTCTCAACGCGCTCTATTTGGGATTCAAGTATTAGCTGAATTTTTTCCTTTACAAAAGCCTCCTGCACGATTTTAGCAGCATCCGCATCTTCCTTGTCTAAAATCTGAGCATTTTTGTGCAACAACACGACTTCCGAACCCAGTCGCCGAAAGGCTTGAGCCAATTCGCAGCCGATCGGCCCGGCGCCAATTACTGCCAAACGTTGCGGTTTTTCGGTCAGGTTAAAAACAGTTTCATTTGTCAGATATCCAGCTTCTTGTAAACCGGGAATTTGCGTTTGTCGCGCCCTTGCACCTGTGGCAATTACTGCTTTTTTAAAGCGGAGAGTTTGACCTGCAACTTCTACTGTATTATTGCTAGTAAAACGACCCGAACCTAAAAAAACATCAACTCCTAATTTATCTTGGTAGCGTTGAACAGAATCAACATCGCTGATTCCCGCCCTGATGCGGCGCAGCCGTTCCATCACAGCGGCAAAATCCACTTCTACACTGTCAGAAACATTAACACCAAATTTATTTGCTTCCCAGATATCGCCAACAGTGCGGGACGAGCGAATTAAAGCTTTTGACGGCACACAACCGACATTCAAACAGTCGCCGCCCATCAAATGTTTTTCAATCAAAGCAACTTTCGCGCCCAAACCTGCGGCACCTGCAGCCACAATTAATCCGGCGGGTCCCGCGCCAATTACTACTAAATTATAAGAACTAGCCGGCTGCGGATTTACCCAATCGGGCGGATGCAAATAGGAGACTAATTTCTGGTTGTGTTCGTCCATCGGGGGGACAGTTACGCGATCGACTTTTGATTGTGACATTGGCAAATTCTCCTAATTAAATACTTTTTTCTAAAGCTTTGCTGGCTATCCGAGTGATAAAGACAGTAACAGCGACAGTAGCGAGAAAACTGATAATATTAATCAACCATTTTACGGCGGAATCTTGAGGATTTGCATACACAGTTTGCGTGCCTATCGCAGCAACCTCTCCCACCAAAGAACCGGAGTAAACGTACATAATTGTACCCGGTATCATGCCAAAGGAACCCAGCACGTAATCTTTCAAAGAAACTTGAGTGATTCCCAGAGCGTAATTCAATAAATTGAAAGGAAATAAAGGACAAAGACGAGTCAAAAAAACTATTTTTAATCCTTGTTGGGAAACGGCGCGATCGAGAGCATTAAACTTGGGGTGAGATTCCATATATTTTACCACGCGATCGCGACACAAATAGCGCCCGATCGCAAAAGCAAATACAGCACCTAAAATGGACGCCACAAAGACGTAAACCGAACCCCACCACAAACCAAAAATCGCTCCCCCTCCCAGCGTCAGTACCGAACCCGGTACAAACAGCACAGTAGCCAAGTTATAAGTAGCTACAAAAGCCACTGGCCCCCACCACCCTAAATCCTCGATCCGCATTAACAGAGTTCTCAAAACATCTTGAACGTAGGCAGAGCGAGTTGCTACAATTAAGAGAGCGAGCAAAAGTGCGATCGCAAAAAACAACACGATGCGTTTAAGTTTTACCCTAGCATAATCTTGGATTCGTGCTTTTGCCATGATTCACCCGCAAATATTTATCAGCATTATACTCCAAACTTAAATTATTACTGTAAACTACCCTACAAGCGATCGTCATGACACCAAAAGCCCAACTTCCAATCCCCGAACATTTTGACCCCGAAAAATTAGGCGAAGTCTGGCGAGTACCCTACCAAGAACGCGCCGCCCAAGCGAAAGATTGGGCAAAGCAGCACAACATTCAGCCAGCATCCAGCGACACAAACAGCATTTGTTTGCTGATAATCGATGCCCAAAATACCTTTTGTTTGCCCGAATTTGAATTATTTGTGGGCGGGCGTTCCGGTAGCGGCGCAGTTGATGACAACCTGCGACTGTGCGAATTTATTTACCGCAATTTAAACGCAATTACAACCATTGCGCCGACAATGGATACCCACACCGCCATGCAAATTTTTCATCCAATTTTTTGGATAAACGAAGCTGGCGAACACCCCCTACCAGCCGCAACTTCTATTACACTCGAAGAAGTCGAAAAAGGCATTTGGAAAGTCAATCCAGCCGTCGCCAATAGCATCAGGGGGGGCAATTTTTCAGCACTGGAAAAACAGGCTTGCCACTACGTCAAAAAACTCAGCGCCGATGGGAAATATCCCCTGACAATTTGGCCCTATCACTCAATGTTAGGTGGCATCGGACACGCCCTGGTTTCTGCGGTGGAAGAAGCTGTATTTTTTCATACTATAGCCCGCAACAGCCAAGCAGTTTTTGAGATCAAAGGCGGGAATCCACTGACTGAAAACTATTCGGTTTTGCGGCCTGAAGTTTTAGATGGATTCGACGGCAATCCGATTGCGGAAAAGAATGCTAAGTTTATTGAGAAATTGCTCGATTTTGATGCGGTAATTATTGCCGGACAAGCCAAAAGTCACTGCGTTGCTTGGACAGTTGATGATTTGTTAACGGAAATTTTGGCGCGAGATCCGAATTTGGCAAAGAAGGTTTATTTGCTGGAAGATTGCACTTCGCCTGTGGTTGTTCCGGGTGTTGTTGATTTTACGGAACAAGCAGATGCAGCTTATCAAAAATTTGCGGCGGCGGGAATGAATGTGGTTAAGTCTACTCAGTTAATGGAGAGTTGGCCCGATATTTATTTAGACAGATAGTGTTTAGAGGAAAGCTAAAATGAGCATAGTTAGCTTGTTGGTGAGGTAGAATAGAGATAACTTAGCAACTGGCTATTAGAACTAATCGCTTAACTTTATGAATACCCTCGATCACGTCCTCGAAACTGCTTTGAAGCTCACCTACGAACAGCAGGAAATGTTGATTAAAATTCTACAAAACCGTCACCGCGAAAATCGCCGTGCAGAAATAGCTGCGGATGCCCAACAAACCTTGGCTGATTTCCGTGCAGGCCAATTTCGACAGCAATCAGCCGAGGATGTCGTTGCGACTTTGCGCCAGTCTTTGCACGACGAGTCAGAATCATGAGACGGCTGATTTTAACCCCTAAATTCAAACGGGCATTCCGAAAGTTTGTGAGGCGAAATGCTGACCTCCAGCAGCGCATTGAAGATACTCTTCAACAAATGGAAGCAGACGTATTTTTGCCTGCCTTGGGTACCCACAAACTCAGCGGCCAACTTGACGGTCTTCAGTCTTGTTCTTGTGGCTATGATTGTCGTGTTGTCTTCTCTATCGAACAGGATACCGAAACTAACTGTGAGGTCATTGTTCTGCTAGATATCGGGACGCATGATGAAGTTTATTAGCACAAAATCCGTTTCTAATACTTACTTGTCCGTGGGGTGGGGGCGGGTTTTTGAGACGATCAATTTTAGGCGGTTATGGTTGGTTAAACCCGCCGCTACATTTCCTGATTTCTAATACTTATTTCCCATCCAATCGGGGTACTCCTTCCAAAAAACTGCCGCTCAGCATTAACTCAGTCATCCGATCTAAGCTGCCGCTGATTTTTAAATTTTTATCTGTTTGAAAGCGCTCAATATCTGCTTGCAAATTACCAGAATTATATCCTAATTTACTCAAATAGTCAATAGCTTGCTGATTGCTTAACAAGATATCCGCAGACCGGAAAATCGGCACGTATTGATCGCGCCAAACCTGGGCAAAAGTTGCCCTATCTAAAAAGAAAATCCTGCCCCGCGCCGGGTCTCCAATGGCAGCTACACTGTCATTCATTCCCAGCAAAGCCACCGCGTGCGGTAGCTTCCGAGGGCCGTCAAATAGCCAAACTGCTAGCACTCCGGGGCGATTAATTTGCTGAATTTGCTCCCAAGTTGGCGTTAGTTCGATCGCATTTACGCCCAAAGCTCTTGCTGCTACAATTATTTGTGGCATCGAAGTTCCCAAGCGACTCGTCCGTGCAAAACGCGCTACACTCGATTCCGTCGCCTCGATTCCCCAACGCCTTAACACTGTTGCTAGGGCGGCGGGGGCGCAACTGCTGTTAGATGTTTGCCGAAATACACCGTTTGGCTGCAAATTATCTATTAAATCAGCGTAAATGGGCGCCAGAAAATAGTTTTCAGCGCCTGTAAATCCTCCCAATCCCAACAAGCCAATTAGGATGACTGCGATTACTTGCGATCGCGCCGTCAACCAGCTTACACTAAAGCCAATACCGCAGACTCCCATCAACATCACTCTGAGTAAAGTCCAAGTAACTCGCATTCCGTGAAAGCGCCACTCGATCGGCAAAGCTGGCATTTGAGGCAGATTTAGAGCCAGTAGCAGCAAGGCAATATAAAAACCCAAAAACAGCAGGGCGATCGAATTTCTGCCCTTAAACAAGTCGTTAGCCGTCACTCCCGATCGAACTAACACCCGCCCGAACCGCATTCCCCAGACAAACAGCACCGAACCCAGCACCAGCGTCACTACTATTTCCATGAACTCAAAATTGTGTTGCTTAACTAGGTTGTAACATTTATGCGATCGACTTGAACCCCAATCAATAGTGGGAGAGAGGAACACTGGGAAAGAGAAACAGTGGGGGAGAGAATTTGACCACGAATTTCAAAGGTGGTACCCGCCACGTGATTTATCCGTGGAATCAATCCAAAATCGAAAATCCTCAAGCCCCCGCATTTATCTCGCGCAAGTCAATCGAAAATCTAAAATCTAAAATCTAAAATCGATTGACGATGTTTGGGTTTGGTTCCTGAATTTCCCGCTACAATCGAATAAACAGGATTTATCCAAAATCGAAGCAGGCAAAACAACCCTTAATCCTAAAGGCTTTGACCTGCATAGCTTGCTCGCTATTAAGTTTTTTCAGGTTTTTCTTGATGAGTCTGAGTCAATGGTTGAGAATCAGATAATTCAGCTACCTAACCCAACAGGAGATATTGCCATGTTTGCCAACTTAAAGCTGAGAAACCGGAGGCGACTCGGATATGCAGTTCCCATTGTTTTGAAGGAGATGAATTTGTTTGTTTTTTAAAGAGAGGAAAAAATTAAGATGATTAACTTCAAAGCCACCAAATTAAGAGAGCGTATTCTGTGGGGATATTCCCTACCGATTTTGCTGTCAGTTGGAGCCGCTACTTTGGTTTTCTTTAATGCTAAAGAAGTAGAACAAAAAGCCAAAATTCTAAATAATTCTAATGCTGTTGTTATAGATTTAAAAACTCAACAGCTAGGATTTGCAGGTATGCAAAAAGCTGCTCGGGGGTATTTTTTGGCCAAAAATAGTGCTTTCTTAACTGAATACAATGAAGAGGCAAACAGCTTTGACAAATCCTATCAGGATTTACTTAATCGGGCACAAAACCCGCAACAGCGCCAGCGGCTAGATGAAATGAAGGTCTTAAAAAATCAGATAGACAAAATCTATAAACAAGCCTTTTCTTTGGTTGAGCAAGGTAAGCGAGACGATGGAGTTAACTTATGGAACACACAAATTGTACCAAAGCTTCGTCAGGTTGATGCTATAGCTAAGGAGTTTCAAAGCACCGAGGAAGGGATTTTAATTGATCAAGAAAAAGAGCAAATTCAAGCTTTGCAGTTCCTGACTACAGTGGTGATTTTAAGCACTGCTTTAGCTGCACTTACGGCAATTGTGCTCGCTTTGTGGATTGCTTCAGGCATTGCAAAGAGCATGAATCAGTCAGTCAATATGATTGTTAGTTCTTCCACAGAGATTGCTGCCACAGTTGAACAGCAGGAACGCACAGCCGCCCAGCAATCGAGCTCTGTAAATCAAACTACAATCACAATGGATGAGTTGGGCACTGCTTCCCAACAATCAGCCCAGCAAGCCCAAGCTGGTGCGGAATCTGCACGGCAAGCTTTAAAGATCACTGAAAAGGGAACCCTAGCAGTGGAGCAAACACTGGAATCGATGACAATATTGAAAGAAAATGTCGGGGCGATCGCGGCACAAATTCTGAAATTGAGCGAACAAACCCATCAGATTGGCAATATCTCTACTGATGTCACAGATTTAGCAAATCAAACAAATATGCTGGCACTGAATGCCTCAGTAGAAGCAGTCCGGGCGGGTGAAAACGCCAAAGGTTTTACTGTCATAGCCACAGAAATCCGCAAACTAGCAGATAAAAGTAAGAAATCAGCCGAGAAAATTAACCGCCTAGTCGATGATATCAAGAATGCGATAAATTCCACCGTAACGGTGACAAAGGAAGGTACTAAAACAGTAGAAGAAGGAACCATAATCAGTCAAGAAACGGCAGCAGCTTTCTCGGAAGTAGCAAATGCGGTTAACAATGTGGTATTGAACAATCAACAAATTTCTCTAACTGCTCAACAACAAGCAGTTGCTATTAAACAAGTAGTGGATACTATGAACAGCCTCAACCTATCTGCAAAAGAAACAGCTAGTGGTATTACTCAAACCAAAGTAGGCACTCAACAATTGAACGATGCAGCCCACAATCTCAATTCAATTGTCTAAATGGTGCTCAGTGTTTTGGGCTAGCAGACTAGCAATTGATAGCATTGAGTCAATCGATTTTAGATTTTAGATTTTAGATTTTAGATTCAAGCATTGACTTGCGCGAGATAAATACGTTCGGCAAGTTTCATCGGATACAGGTTTTTTATTTCTGGACGGATGAATCTGGGGGCTTGTATCCTGGATGCTTTCGGTCATGAATTGATCGGGCAGCCCTCCCAGCTTGTCAAACCTGCGGCATCCAAGTCAATCGATTTTAGATTTTAGATTTTAGATTTTAGATTCAAGCATTGACTTGCGCGAGATAAATACGTTCGGCAAGTTTCATCGGATACAGGTTTTTTATTTCTGGACGGATGAAT
>NZ_JAUBUC010000239.1:0-1176 GCF_036705285.1 Microcoleus sp. B4-C1
TAAGTAGGTCGGCGAAAAAAAACAAAACTATGTTAAGATACATAAAGAAAGGTAGAAATTTAGTGAGGTAATTAATATATGGGCGCTCGATTAAGAGTATTTCTCACTCAAAAGCAAGACAAAACCCTATTTAATCTGAGAACGGCGAAAGTACCACAAAAAGTCAAAGATCGAGCAGAAGTAATCAGGTTAAACGCAAATGGCTGGTATGTTGAGAAAATAGCTACTCACTTTAACTGGGCTTCACAAACAGTGAGAGCAGTCTTACATAAATGGGAAGAATTTGGTATAGAAAGCCTTTGGGAAAAACCAGGTCGAGGGGTAAAAGCCAAATGGAAAGAAGAAGATATAGAGTTTTTGTCAGAATGCTTAAAAAAAGAACCACGTACATATAACAGTTTTCAATTAGCTGATAAATTAGAAAAAGAGCGCTCTATTAAATTAAGTCCCGACCGACTAAGACGGGTACTAAAAAAAAAAGGGATCATTTGGAAAAGAGCTAGTCCAAGTCATAAAGGAAAACAAGACCCCAAACAACGAGAAATAAAGCAATCAGACCTAGATATGCTGGAATTAGCAGCGGCAGCCGGAGAAATCGACTTAAAATATTTAGATGAATCAGGATTTTGTGCGTGGAGTAAAGCAAGTTATACATATTACAAAAAAGGTCAACAAAAACGGATACAGCAAACTAAAAATCGAGGTCGTAGATTAAGTATTGTGGGGCTTTTTGAACCTTTAAGTAGCTTTGTATATGGTTTGGTAATTGGAGGTGTTGATCGAAAAGCTTATATTCAGATGATGGAAAAAGAAGCAGAAGAAGCGGCCCAAATGAAACGGATTAGAATTATTGTACAAGACAACGGTCCAATACACCGATGTCAGGAGGTTAAACAGTTGTGGTCAAAGTGGGAAGCTCAGGGTTTATATATTTTTTTCTTGCCTAAATATTGTTCCGAAATGAACCCAATTGAATTAGAGTGGCAACACATTAAAGAAGATGAATTAGCCGGACAAATGTTTGAGGATGAATTAGAACTCGCCTACGCCGTAATTCATGGAGTAGAAGTTAGAGGAAAAAGAGGAGATTACCCTACACAACGTATTAAATTCAAGTCCAGTCACCCGACTTAATATTTTGTTACATACTTATGGATTTTCCCGCCGACCTACTTA
>NZ_JAUBUC010000240.1:0-1173 GCF_036705285.1 Microcoleus sp. B4-C1
CGTCCTTTTTGGACGGGCGGGACGCCCATCCCACAATAACAATTAAAATTGTAAGTTATTTAATTCGCGATCCTAAAGATGTCTTGGTTCAATCTTCTTCGACTGGGACAGGCTGGTATCTTGATTCGGATACAAAGGGTTCGAGTGTTTTGCCCTTGATGTTTTCGGGGGTTACTGCAATTGAGTTGTTGGGGTTGACGATGCCGCCGGAGATGATGACTTTAAAGGCATCTTCGATCGACATTGACAAATTGACTAAATCTGCCTCCGGCACTATAGCGTACCATCCGGTGGTGGGGTTGGGAGTGGTGGGGATGAAAATGCCGATCGGGGTTTCACCGGAAAGGTGAGGCGGGATATCGTTACTCTCGATCGTACCGGTCACAAATGCTAAAGTCCAGATGCCCCGCCGGGGATATTCCACTAACACCACGCGGCGAAATTTGTCGTTTGATTTGAGGAGGGTTCCCAGCAGTTGTTTGAGAGTTTTGTAAACCGAACCGGCTAGGGGAATTGCCTGCAACACCCGTTCGCCAAAGTCTAGCAGCCACTTACCGAAAATGTTGCGGGCCATTAAGCCGATGACTAAGATGCTCAGCAGGGGTACAGCCAGCCCTACTAAAAGATTGAGCAGATTCACCAAAATCGGGTGGAGTCCGTCAAAAGGGTTGATCTGCTTGGGAATTTTGGTGAGAAAATTGATCACCCAACTGGCGACGGTAATTGTCAGCCAGATGGTGGTAGCTAAGGGTATCACTACCAATAGTCCTGCGATCAGGTCGTTTTTTAAGTCTTGTTTGATGCGTTGGAGCACGGCGGGTCAAATCTCCTCGTAACTGGTTCCCAATAACCTGAATAAAGCTGAGACTAAAGCAACTGCACGGGCTTTACTGGATGTCACCATAGACGATCGTCTTCAATTCTGCTAAACCCTACCCTTTCTGAGGGGGAAGAGTTAGGGATCGCCGGTGCTGTACCTTTATTTTAAAGAATTATTGCAAGTTGGCGCTTGATTTTAATATATGCGGGCTGTGCAGCAGCTCACCGTTTTGTATATTTTAAGACATTTTGGGTCGGTTCAATCAATAAGCCGATCGGTCAATCGATTTTAGATTTTAGATTTTAGATTTTAGATTAAAGAATTGACTTGCGCGAGATAAATGCTCTTTCTTG